>MVCZ01000051.1 GCA_002049825.1 Candidatus Zhuqueibacterota bacterium 4484_188 | reverse complement strand
TGTTTTTTCCAAATCGCCAATTAATGAAGCAAGCCCGGCAAACCTGACCAATTCCTTCCAAAGCGGTGATCATATTTATGGATTTGCGTATTTTAGCAAGCCAATCAAAAAACAGTGTAAAGGAAGAATGCGGCGGGATGCTACCAAGGCAAGTGTGGAGATGCTGGTTTATCTGAACGATCAATACAAAAACAGTATGAATCCGACGCTGAAGAACGACTTGCTGAATGGCAAAATATTCCGGATTGATATTGCCCCGGAACCGGCAAATATGACTGCCTACACCGACCCCAATCTTTCCTGGGGAATGTATGGGGATACCAAAGAGGGACCGCTGTTGTTTTCGCAAATCTTATCTGACCTGGATGAGGGCAAAACCAAAGTTAAAATTGAAATCAAAGCATGTTATGCGGTTATTGCCTCGGGCGAATTTACTATTGAAGGTACTGATTTCGATTTTTATGCTCAATTGATGGATGGATTAAAAAATGCGGAAACGAAAACGGTGCAAATGCCCAAAGCGAAAAGGAACGATCCTGCCCTGGAAAAAGAAATGAAGGCGCTTTTGAAAGCTTCTTCCAATGATGCCTGGAAGGGTGAAATCAAAAAGGTGGTCATAATCGATCGTGATTGGTTTATCGTGCGGCATAAACTGACCGGTGCTATTCTCCATCGCTATATCCGCGCCGAGGTGGCAGTAAAGAAAACCGACGGGTGCTGGCTGTACCACCTGGTAACGTTCAAACAAAATTATATCGGCAGCAAGTTTGATAATACTTATTGGGATGGGGCAGGGGACCGGGTAAAGATTCCCTGTGAAAATGTGAAATGATCGGATTTAAGAAATACCTGTACTGTATGGAACAAACTTGACCGGGGCTACGGACAGGGAACGGAAAGCTTTCGCCTTCTCCTCAGCCTTGGTCTGGTTAGCAGAAGTTATCCCGTTTTTCCGGGATAACCGTTCGTAGGAAAATCAAAACAAAGGAGACCATAATGGCAAGACTGAAAATAAGATTTTTGATTGTATGTTTAATCTCTTTATGGAGCATTGCACCGGCTCAAAATAATACGACGCTCATAGGACGTGTGTTTGATGGTCCTTGCTCTGCTGTGAATGTAACTGGTAATATTGCTTATTTCGGTAACGGCTCTTACCTTGAAATTGTGGATTTTTCGAATCCGGCAAATCCTGTTGAATTAGGAAAAATTATTCTGCCAGGTTCTATTTATGGTCTAACAGTCCGCGGTTCTTATGTTTATATTGCCGCGAGTTCAAACGACCTGTGCATTATTGATGTTTCTGATCCGGCGAACCCAATCGAAACCGCTGTCTATAATACAAGCGGTTTCGTTTATGGTGTAGCAGTCAGAGGTAATTATGCTTATGTTGCCAGTATTGGCGACGGTTTACGTATCATCGATATTTCCGACCCGGCGAACCCAACCGAAATGAGCACCTTTAGTACGAGTGGTGATGTATTAGGTGTGACGGTTAGCGGCATTTACGCTTATGTAGCCGATGGTAGCGACGGTTTACGTATTATCAACATTTCCGACCCGCTTCATCCGACGGAAACCGGTTTTTTCGATACAGGCGGGATTGCACGCAAAGTAACGGTCAATGGCATCTACGCTTATGTAGCAGACAGCAATGGTGGTTTACGTATTATCGATATATCCGATCCGGCGAACCCAACCGAAACCGGCTTTTTCGATACGAGTGGTTCTGCGTACAGCGTGGCAGTTAGCGGCAATTATGCTTACGTCGCTGATAAAGATGATGGCCTACGCATTATCAACATTTCCAATCCGGCGAACCCAACCGAAACCGGATTCTATGATTTAGTTAATTACTCTTTCTTTGTAGCCATTAGCGGAAGCTATGCTTATCTTGCCTGTAGTGATGAAGGATTGCGCCTTATCGATATTTCTAATCCGGCGAACCCAACCGAAACCGGATCCTTCATAACCGGTGGTCATAATATGGGTGTGGTAGTTAATTCCTCCTTTGCTTATATAGCGAATTTTGGCGTCGGATTGCGTATAGTAGATATTTCCAATCCGGTGAATCCTATTGAAACGAGCCTGTTTAATACAGGCGATTATGTTCAGGGTGTGACAGTCAACGGTAATTATGCTTATGTTGCTAATGGCAGTTCAGGTTTAAGTATTATTGATATTTCCGATCCGGTTGCTCCCTTCCAGACCGGTTTTTTCGCTCTGAATAGCTGGGCTCGCAAGGTGGTAGTAAACGGTATGTATGCTTATGTGGCAAATAGCACTGAAGGATTGCGCATTATCGATATATCCGACCCGGCGAACCCAACGGAAACCGGCTTTTTCGATACCGGCAGCCATGCCTGGGATGTAGCGGTCCGCGACACTTTAGCTTATGTGGCAGATCACAATGACGGTTTGCGAATTATCAATATTTCCGATCCGGCGAACCCAACCGAGATCGGTTTCTTCAACACGGGTGGTTCTACTCGCGGCGTTACAATCAACGATACTCTTGCATACGTGGCTGATTATTCCGATGGTTTGCGCATTATCAACATCTCCGACCCGGCGAACCCAATAGAAACAGGTTTTTTCGATACGGATGGGTCTGCTTATAGTGTTGCAGTTAGCGGCACTTTTGCCTACGTAGCCGATGGTTATGCAGGTTTACGAATTATAAATATTTCCGATCCGGCGAACCCGGCAGAAGTAGGATTCTTTGATACCGGTAGTGATGCGAGGGATGTAGCAACAATCGGTTCTCTTATTTATGTAGCAGATGGGAGCGACGGATTGTATATCATTCAAAATGATCTCATCCTTGGTATTGGAGATAATTCAGAACCTGTTAGCGGAAAATTTTTCCTCCAACAAAATTTTCCCAACCCGTTTAATCCGGCAACCACCATTGAATATCAAATTCCACATATAACACACGTTGAACTGACCGTTTTTGATTTATTAGGACGCCCGGTCTCCACACTGGTAAAATCAGTTCAATTACCCGGTGTTTACACAATCCGGTTCAATGGATTGGAACTCCCTTCCGGTTTCTATTATTACCGCTTAAAAACAGCTTCAGGGAACTCTGTTAGAAAGATGCAATTACTCAAATAAAATACTTATAACCGAGAAGGAGAAGAATGAAATGAGAGTTTTAAACCTTAAAACCGCCGTACTGTTTTTATTTTTTCTGATGAGTGGTTTTTCGGCAGCACCTGTTTTGGCTGAAAATTCTGTGCAAATGTTAAAGAACGCAGACAAGCAAATTCGCCAGGTGCAACGTGATATGTTTGCCGGCAAAACAGAAAAAGCCGTCGCCTCGTTGGAAAATATCGAAAACTTACTCAGGAAAGTACAAGCGAATGATCCGAGTAATCCGCAGCTTAAAATTGAAGAGAGTAAGTTTAAAAAATTAGTGAAAGATCTGGAACGAAGAACCGGTAAAGACCTCGGTGGGGGTTCGGTGACTGCTGCGGTAGCAGGTGTTGTTACCTCAATGCCCCCGAAACCGGTTGCGAAAAATGTGTCAACTCCTGCTCCAAAACGCTTATCCCATACGCCCCGAAGGAGTGGGCAAGAAAAAGTGAAGATGCCTTACGGAGCACGCAAACCGTTGGCAACAGCTAATCGACTGTTAAAATCTTTGGAGATAAATCTGAAGAACCTGAACAATCCCGCTTACAGTGGTAATAAAGACCAATTAGTGATAAATATGAAAGGAAAAATTGTCGAAATCAAAGAATCGCTAAGGAAAGCTAAAAGTCTGGCCGCAAAAAAAGGCATTACTTCCCATCCTGAATTTAACGCAATTGAAACAAAAATTGCATCAGCGGAAAAAAGCATTTCCGCTGCCGAATCGGGGTACGGAGAAAAGAAAGCGGCTGCACAGGCTTCAGCGAAAGAGGTCGATGTCGATATTAGCGAACTAAAAGCGGCATTAGATAAAGTGCAACCCGTTTTTGACCAGGCTACCGGGTATGTGTTCCATTATGCGAATCTCAAAGATTTGGAAAAAGTGATCGCTCAAATCGAGAATTTTGAAAAAAATGACCTGGGTACTGTCAAAGAAAAAATGCAGGTTTTTGCGGCGAAATACGGATCGACAAAAGCTGAAATTGACCGGAAAGCCGATGCGATGGGATACGCAGGCTCTTATTACCGGGCAAGCTATCCTTACACAAGCCTCACCGAGGGGATTGAAAAGGTAAACAAAACCCGCACAGTGATGGCGGAAGAACTGGTTCGGCGGATTAATACCGAATTGGATGGCATTAGCAAAGGACCGGATTTCGTGGTGGTTGAACGCTTTCAGAATGTGAAAAACTTGTTGAAGATGGCAGGGAGGTATAAATCCGATAACCCCAAAGTGAAAGAATTGCAGGGAAACATAGATCAGCGAATTGCTCAAGGAATGAAAGAGTTTCATACCCGGGTTGATGCCCGGAATTGGCCCGGTCACGCTTCCAACGCACCGTCCAATGCCAATGCGCTGGCTAATGTAGCCCTTGATTGGTTCAAGAACAGTCCGGACTGGGGAAAACGAGCCACCAAAGTCAGGTATCCGCTGGCTATTGTGGTGACAGGACCCTGGTCTATTCAGAAAAGAAACTTGCTCGGTAACCCGATTATGTATGGATTACCCATAAAACTGGCGGTCAGAGTGGATGAGGACAAAGAACTGAATGTCGCCCGGGTCTATAACCTGACAATGAGAACGGTTGAAAAGTCAGGTGTGAAAATGCAACCGCCCTTTGCTTCCATCACCGTTGGCGACAGTTACTACATCAGACCCGGTAAAGTGAAGTAAGAAGCTCCGGTTGAATATGAACCGGTTGCCAATATTGAAAGAGCACCTTTTAGTGCATTTAAACGCTTGAGAGGAAAGCCGACACCGGTATTAGAATTAAAACACCGGTGTCGGTGAGCATTTTAATTACTCGACCCCTTTTTCCTGCAACTATTTAAATCTGTTGAATGCATTGATGATTGAAAAGTCTAACGAAAATGTCAGATAAGAAAAATCCTACAACGTAACCAGAACAGTCCTACTCTCCAGAAAAATTAACCCGGAACCATTTTAGTTTTGCGCGGTGATAGCAAATGTTTTTGCCCCATAATCGTTGAAAAAAATTACGTCAAATTGGAAACACACATCTTCATTCTCTTGGTTCGGAGAAAAGAATACTACAATCTTTTTTACATAGAATCAACCATACTGGATTTCTCGTTCTGAATGTGCTAAATTAAAAAGAATATTTTGTAGCGAACAATAAGCAAATACCGCATGTCGATTTTGATATTACACCGTTTTAACCCGGAGAAACAAGTTCTTGCAACCCTGAAACCGGCAGGTTTCCGCGAGCGGGTGATGGCGCAACTGATTGACGGAATTATTTTAGGTGTGCTGAGCGCGATTTTGCTGTTGGTCTTTAGCGGTGGGAAAATTTACTCAGTCTGGATTTCGCCGCTTGTCCCGATGTACCTAATTCATTCGGCGCCCGGTTACCTGGCTTCTTCAACAGACTGGTGGTG
>MVCZ01000050.1 GCA_002049825.1 Candidatus Zhuqueibacterota bacterium 4484_188 | reverse complement strand
AATTTCTGCCACGGTGTTTGTCATCGGTGTAAAAATTGCCGCACCGGCTATGGTCACTCTCTTTCTGACCAGTGTGGCAATGGGACTTACTGCACGGGCAGTTCCGCAAATGAACATTTTTTTCGTTGGTTTTCCCTTGCGCATTTCGGCGGGCTTTGTAGCCATTATGATGGCATTCCCGCTGTTCTTTTATGTTTTCAAAAACCTGCTACATAGTTTCGAAGCAGATGTGATGTATTTATTAAAGGTCATGTAAAATGGCGGACGATTTTCAGGAAAAAACTGAACAACCAACCCCAAAGCGGCTTGACGAAGCACGCAAAAAAGGTGATGTTGCCAAGAGTATTGAGGTGAACTCTGCCTTATCTTTGCTGTTTGGTCTGCTCTTTCTTTCCGTGATGAGCGGGATGTTTTACCAGCAATTCTCGAAAACTTTTCGGGCAATTTTCGGCGGCGGAATCCAGGGGTTGGAAACATTCGGTTTGCTGCTGGGAATTTTTATGGGTGCGATGATGCTGGTGGGTCTGGCGAGCAGTTATTTGCAAGTCGGTTTTCTGTTTACTCTGGAACCGATTATGCCCAAGTTCAACAAACTAAATCCGTTAAAAGGACTAAAGAAAATTATTTTTTCCAAGCGCTCGCCTGGAACCGATTATGCCCAAGTTCAACAAACTAAATCCGTTAAAAGGACTAAAGAAAATTATTTTTTCCAAGCGCTCGCTGGAGGAGCTACTGAAAAACAGCCTGAAGCTTACCATTATCATCTATGTAGCATATAAATCGATCATGAGTTACAAAACCGCCTTTGTTCCTCTGATGGATCAGGATATTCACCAGATGGTTTCGTTTATGCTGGGTGCCGGAGTGAAGGTGAGTTTCAAGATTTCACTGATTTTCCTACTCATTGCCGCCGCCGATTATGCCTTCCAGAAGTGGGAGCACACCAATCAACTAAAGATGAGCAAACAGGAAGTGAAGGACGAATCCAAACAGACCGAGGGAGACCCGCTCATCAAGTCCCGGATTCGCAGTATGCAATTCCAGATGGCGCGTAACCGGATGATGCAGGCAGTACCGCAAGCCGATGTGGTAATTACCAACCCGACCCATTACGCGGTGGCTTTAATGTATGAACCGAAAAAAGACCAGGCACCCAAACTGGTGGCAAAAGGGCGAAATTTGATTGCCCAGCGAATAAAACAAATTGCTATCGAAAACAATGTGCCGATTGTGGAAGACCCGCCACTGGCGCGGGCGCTGTACAAGGCGCTTGAGATCGACCAGACAGTACCTACCAAGTTCTTCCAGGCAGTAGCCGAGGTGTTGGCTTATGTGTACAAACTTAAAAATAGAACCCTGAACTGAGGACAGTGAGTGTGAGCGGTTTGATTCGAAAAAACAATGATCTGATTTTAGCCTTTGCGGTAATCGCCATTCTGGTGCTGATGATCATTCCCCTGCCCACCGCGATGCTGGACATTCTGCTGGCAATGAATATCTCTGCCGCACTGGTGCTACTGATGGTCTCGTTGTACCTGATTAACCCGCTGGAGTTGTCGGTTTTCCCCAGCATGTTGCTCATCATGACCCTGTTCCGGCTTTCTTTAAATATCGCCTCTACCCGTTTGATTTTAGGCGAAGCCTACGCCGGGGAAATTATTCGTTCCTTTGGCAGTTTCGTAGTCAAGGGAAATTATGTGGTCGGATTCATTGTATTCCTGATTTTAATAATCATCCAGTTTGTGGTGATTGTAAAAGGTTCCGGTCGAATTGCCGAGGTAGCGGCTCGTTTCACCCTGGATGCGATGCCCGGTAAACAGATGAGTATTGATGCCGACCTGAATGCCGGACTGCTGACCGAAGAAGAGGCACGCGCACGCCGGATGCAAATCGCCCGCGAAGCCGACTTCTACGGCGCAATGGATGGTGCCAGCAAATTTGTTAAAGGCGACGCGATTGCCGGTCTGATTATTACCAGCATCAACATTCTGGGCGGTTTAATTATCGGGATGGTGCAAATGCACATGCCGCTTAGTCAGGCGCTGCAAACCTATTCCCTGCTCACCATTGGAGACGGGCTGGTGTCACAGATTCCGGCACTGCTGGTGTCCACCTCAGCCGGAATTGTGGTGACCCGGGCTGCCAGCGAAGAAAACCTGGGCAGCGATCTGTCGAACCAGCTTTTTGCCAATTCCAAAGCGCTGTACATCGCGTCCGGTACCCTTTTTCTGTTTGGTATTACGCCCGGTTTGCCAGCAGTACCGTTCTTCCTTTTAGCCGCGATCATCGGCAGCATCGGCTTTGCCTCGCGCAAGGAAAAAGAGCTGAAAGAAGTAATGGAAGCTACTGCCGAAGAACAAGCTCAATTACCGGCGCCCAGCGAGAATATTGAAAATTATCTGCAGGTCGATCCGCTGGAACTGGAAATCGGTTACAACCTCATTGCGCTGGTTGATGCCGACCAGGGTGGCGATCTGTTTAACCAGATTACTTCGATGCGTAAACGGATGGCGCTGGAGCTGGGAATTATTGTTCCGCCAATCCGGGTGCGCGATAATCTGCAGCTCGACTACCGAGGCGGAAGTTGCCGGCTACACGGTTGTCGAGCCATCCTCGGTGCTGGCAACCCACTTGATGGAAGTAATCCGCCGGCATGCCGATAAACTGCTCGGTCGCCAGGAAGTGCAGCAACTCCTGGAAAACCTTAAGAAAGAATATCCTGCTGTAGTGGAAGAGCTGGTACCCGAACAGCTTTCCCTGGGGGCCATTCAAAAAGTATTGCAGAACCTTTTGCGCGAGGGCATTCCCATACGCGATTTGGTAACCATTCTGGAAACCCTGGCAGATTATGCCGGGATGACCAAAAATGTGGAAGTATTGACCGAATATGCCCGCTACTCCCTGGCAGAAACCATTGCCAAACTCTATAAAGACGAAGATGAAATAATCCGGGCAATTACCCTGGACCCGCAAATTGAAAGAACCATTACCACCTCCCTGCAAAAACAAAAACAGGTGCAAGAGAACCTGGGATTATCGCCGGCAGTGATTCAAATGATTTACCGGAGTGTGGGGGAAAATGTACAGCAGGCATTGAGTATGGGCTATCACCCGGTGATTATTTGCTCACCGACAATCAGGGCGTACTTCAAACGGCTCATCGAAAGCCAGTTCCCCGATGTCGCTGTGCTTTCCTTCGGGGAATTACCGCCTGATATCCAAATTGAAAGTATCGGCAAAGTGAGGATTCACAATGAAGATTAAAAAATTTACCGGAAGTTCGTTTCAGGATGCCTTCGAAAAAGTGAAAGGAGAATTGGGAGAGAATGCGGTCATTCTCAATTCCCGCAAAGTAAAGGACGGCGGTATTCTGGATTTTATTAATAGCAAGGAAGTGTATGAAATAACTGCCGCGGTGGACGAAGCGAAAAATACGGGAAATCGCGCTTCGCAAGGCGCCAGAGTCTCCCAGGCGTATCGACAACACGCGAATTCTCCGGGCGGGAAAAATAACGGAAACGGGAATGGCAAGCACAACGGAAACGGCGAGATGGTTCCCACCTTGCCGGTAAACCGGAAATTAGATGAACAGTCCCAGGAACTCAAGGTCTTGCACGACGAGATTAAAGACATTAAAAACGTTTTAAACCAGGTTTCCGATTTTCTGAAATACAGCCGGATGCCTGCCCTGCCCGAAACTTTCAAGACCGTTTTGAAAAAGCTGGTAGACAACGAAGTGCACGAAGACCTGGCGAAAGCGGTTACACAAACGGTGTACTCAAAAACAAATTCGGTTGATTATAAAAATAAAACTACGGTGGTCAACAATTTGCTTTCGCTGCTGCTGCGCATGATTAAAGTGGCAAGACCGATAGAAATGGTCGAACGGAGTCCTTACGTAATTGCTCTGGTCGGTCCCACCGGGGTGGGAAAAACCACCACTATTGCCAAAATTGCCGCCAATCAAAAATTGTACAACCGTTCCCGGGTGGCACTAATTTCGGCAGACACCTATCGCATTGCCGCAATTGAACAATTGCAAACATTTGCCAATATCGCCAGCATTCCCATGAACGTAGTGTACAGCCCGGAAGATATGCGCGATGCCATACACAAGTTTCGCGACTACGATTTGATTCTAATCGATACAGTGGGGCGCAGCCAGAAGAATGAGAAGCACTTGCGGGAGTTGAACCGGTTTATCGAAATGGCAAATCCGGACGAGGTTCACCTGGTGCTTAGTCTCACCACCGCGCTGAAGAATTTGCTGGATATCATGCGGCGGTTTAAAATTATGCGACCGAATCGCCTGATTTTCACCAAACTGGATGAAGCCACCAACACCGGCAATATCCTGAACGTGCTGTACAAGCACCAGTTACCGGTTTCGTTTCTGACGACCGGACAGGTTGTACCAAATGATATTACCGTTCCGAGAAAAGAAACATTAGCGAATTTGATTTACCAGGGAGTTCTGAATTGATGTTAAAGGATCAGGCGACAAATTTACGGTTTTTGGCAGACCAACAACGTGACGACGGCGAGCGCTACCGGAGAAACAGCCAGCAGATGGTGATTGTAACCGGCGGTAAAGGCGGCGTGGGCAAAAGCTTTGTGAGCCTGCACTTGTCCCATGCGCTCGCCGGCACCGGCAAAAAAGTGCTGCTGGTAGACAGCAATTTGCGTAATCCGAGTCTGCACATTTTAACCAACACCGACCCGCTATTTCCGCTAAACTACTGGATTGAAGAAGCAATTCCGATAGAACGAACCGGTTTGATTGAAATCGGTCAAAACCTGGATTTTCTGCCCAACATCCCACCCCATCGGCACCGGAAAAACCGGTTTCGCGAAGATGCAAACATGTTTCTCGAGTTGTTAGAACCGCTCTGCGGGGAATATGATTATTTGATCCTCGACACCGAGACCGGGCTCAACACCTGGAATCTTTCACTAATACTTCAGGCGGGCTTAACCGTGCTGGTCAGTATCAGCGATCCGACTTCGGTAATTGACACCTACACATTTATTAAAGCCAGCTTCCCGCACCTTAGAAAACCACACTTTGCCCTGGTAGTCAACCAGGTAATTGAAGAAAAATCAGGTTTCGAAGCTTACACTAATCTGAACCAGGCGCTGAACAATTTTTTAGATTACCGCATTGAACTGCTTTCGCTGATTCCCTTCGATTTGAAAGTCAAGCGTGCTGGTTTAGCACAGCAACCGCTTTGGCAATTCTCTAAAAATTCAAAAGTTTTGCCAAGCATTCAAAAAATGGCGGAGCGGATATTTCAGATGCAGGAAAACAAATTATTATATAAATCAAAACAGTTACAGGAGGTAAACTTATGAAAATCTTGGGATACAAACTCACGCTTCTGGTATTTTTAATTACGCTATTATCGGGATTTTACATGCGCCTTCCGCTGTTGGACAACCTGATACGTTCCTTTGTGATCTATCTTGTTTTCAGTGTGCTGTACATGGCAATGCTGCTGATAATCAATCACATCACACTGGAATCTATGAAGAGTTCGGCAGCCGGAAAACAACCCCCGGACAAGGATAAATTAAATCATGCAACTCCAAACATGGCAAAATAAATAGGTGGAGACTATGAAAGCACAAGTCGATGCATTATGGCAGCAATATTTCACCACGAAAAACCCCGAAATCAGGAACCGACTAATGCAGAAATACCTGGGTGTGGTTCACTATGTGGTGAATAAGCTTTTCAAATCGATTCCTCCCAATATGGAGCGGGATGACCTGGTGAACATCGGAGTCATCGGGTTGGGCGAGGCGCTTGAGCGGTATAATCCGTATTTCGGGATTAAATTCGAGACCTACGCAATACCCCGGGTCAAGGGAGCAATTATCGATGAACTGAGGAAACAGGATTGGATTCCGCGTTCCCTGCGGTCGAAAACCAACAAGATCAAAAAAGCTATCGAAGATCTGGAGCAGGTCTATCGCGGCGAAGTGCCGGTTTCCGAAATTGCTTACCAATTGGGGATTACCGAGTCGGAATATCAAAGCTGGCAATCCCAGACCAACAACACTAACATGGTTTCGCTGGATAAGCCAAACCAGAATTTCGACGAACACAACTTGTACGATGTGGTCAAAGATGAGAGCAGCATCAATGCACTGGCATCATTAGAGGAGGATGAAATGAAGAAGACATTGGTGAAAGTTATCAAAAAGTTACCGGAAAAAGCCCGATTAGCAATCACGCTTTACTACTATGAACATCTGACTTTCAAAGAAATCGGCAAAATTCTCTCGGTTTCGGAATCGCGCATTTCTCAAATCCATAGTGAGACAATGGAGCGCATGCGTAAAATGATTCAACAAGAATTATATGTTTAAAATTCAAACAACGTTACGTGCGAGAAATCGGACAGTGTTGAGATTGCTTCAAATATCGCAAGTGCATAAACGACTGAATATATTGGAGTAACGGACACGTTTTATTATGGTATTGTTTTTGTAAAAATAATTACCATAGAGGTACCGTAATGATATCGGTAAAATTACAGAATGCACAGATAGCCGCCCTGTCGGCTGATAAAAATTTTCAATCTTTAAAGCAACTGCCGCAGAACAATCAGCGGATTTTCGAAGCTGAGATTACCCGGCAAATGGAGGAAGCGCGAGACCGGACCGAAGCGGCTGAGAAATCGGAAAAGAGCCGCATTCAGAACCAGAAGAAAAAAGAGGAAGAGAAGTCTTTTCAGCAGAAACAAACAGAAACCCAACCGGCTGAAACAGACGAGAAAGTAAAGCCGAAGAACAGAAACATCATTGAGAAAGAAGCCAACGGAACGATCAAACATCTGGATATTAAAATTTGAGTTATGGGCTCATGAGCGAAAAAGTATTATCTCCTGAATTTGTTGAAAGACGTGTCCGCAGTATTGCCAAATTATCCACCTTGCCTTTCATTGCCGTAAAAGTAATGGAATTGGTTGAGAATCCGCGCACTTCGGCTTCGAAGCTGTGCGACATCATTTCCGCCGATCAGGTGCTCGCTGCCCGAATTCTCAAATTAGCCAATTCTGCTTATTACGGTTTTCCGCGGAAAATATCGACACTAAATCTGGCAATCGTAGTGCTGGGTTTTAATGCGTTGCGAGATCTGGTGTTGAGTATTTCGGTAATCGATCAGTTTAATGTTGACGAGGAAAGCAATTTACGTTTGGAACAATTCTGGCGCCATGCACTGATCGTCGGACGCGGTGCCCGCCTTTTGGCGAGATATCTAAACTATCCGGTGATTGGTGAAGTATTTGTTGCCGGATTGCTGCATGATATCGGCTACCTGGTTTTGATTCAACAATTCCCGGATAATTTCCGTTTAGCTTACGATTACGCAAAAGAAAAAGAAATTTCCTTCAACGAAGCCGAAACGATAAAACTGGGATATTCTCACAATGTTTTAGGCGCCTGGCTGGCTGAAGGGTGGAATTTGCCGGGGAAGCTGGTTCAGGCAATTCGTTACCATCATTCACCGGAAAAAAGTTTCCAGAATCAGGAGTTGGTTCATATTATCCACCTGGCAGACCTGTTGAGTTATTCGATTGATGAAGGCAGTGGTTTTAATGACCCGAGGGAAGCTTCGGTTCCGAACATTGAAAACATTATAAAACAGATGTTTCCGCGTAACCGATACCCGATCAGCTTTTACCAGAATAAATTTAGGGAAGAAAGTGAAAAAATAAAGGACTTTTTGAACATCTTAAAAAACCGGTCCTGAAAAATTTAATGAACAAAAGGAGAATAAGGATGTTTTCCGAAACAGTAGCGAGAGGGAACGTTGAGCGAATATTTGATACTTACAAGGTTTCGACAAAAGACGGGATGCAACTGGATGTGGTGGTCGAGAATTACCTGGCTACCATTAACCAGATGCAATCCGAACTAAATGAGCTGCGGGATGAGTTAGCATATCATAAAAAAGTCCACGGCGAGGGAATTTTAGATTGGTTGTGGGAGCGGGGTCAACCCATCGTGGTACCGTTGTGCGATTTTGCCATCTGCGACAGCCTGAGGTTGAAAACCGGCAATATTGTGATTGCACCCATGATGGACGGTCAATCGGGAATGGGCGTTTACCTGCTGCACACCGAGAAAGACCATGCGCAATTCAGTTTTCGGGACCTGGAGTTGCTCAACATTCTGACCCAGCAGGCCGGAATCGCAATGCAATATACCCGTTTATACAAAAAATTAGAAAACACACATGAGGCACTGAAGAAATCGCAAGCCAAGTTAATGCAAACTATTAAACTGGCAACGGTTGGCGAATTAGCCGGAGGAATTGCGCACGAGATAAATAATCCATTGCAAATTATCCTGGGAAATGTCCAGATGGCAATGATGGGGTATAAAACCGAGGAAAGCCTGAAAATTGTCGAATCCCAGGCAATGAGAATCGCAAATATCGTGAGGGGGTTGTTAAGTATGGCAAAACAAAAAACGGTTTCGTCTTCTGAATATCTGGAGATAAATCCGCTGATCATGAATACCTTAAACTTAGTACGCGGTCAGATTGAAAAACGCGGGATTAAGATTGAAACAGAAATGGCTGAAAAGCTGCCGGTTATCCGTGGGAGCTCAATCTATTTCCAACAGATTCTCCTGAATTTCGTATTGCACGCCAAAAAACAGATTGAACACGACGGTTCGCTAAAAATCAAAAGCAGTCCGTTCGGAGAGAAAGGGATTCAGATAGAAATTCAGGATTCGGGTGTACCAATGCCCACACAGTATATTGAAAAAATAATGAATCCTTTCGACAACATTGAAAATTCCAGCGAAATGAACCTGGGTTTGACCGTGAGCGTACAAATGATTCATGATATTGGCGGTGAGGTAAAAATTGAATCGGACCCCGATTACGGGAATAAAGTTACCATTCAGCTTGTCCAGGGTATAAACAAGGAAAAAGAATATGACCAATCGAGTCTTTCTACCGGATAAATTGTTCATTCGCTTTATTCTACTTTTACTGTTCCTTACCACAGAGTTGGCATTCACTTTACCGCCAGATCACCTGGAACTCCGGTTTAAAACCGAGAATCATAATACTAACATCCATTTCGACATTCCCCAAAACTGGCAAATCAAAATATTAAACAATTCACCTGACCAGAAAATTGTGCTCAAGATTTCTTCCGATGAAAAAATAGAAAACCGGGACCTGCAATGTTCACTACCGAAAAACTCCGGTTTATCCGATTTTAAAGTACTTCCCTTTAAACCGCAGAGTCTGCTGCTGGTGCTTAATTTGAAAGAGCCATTGGAGTTCGGCTGGAAAAATAAGAGCCAATTACAATTGGAGGTACACGATCGCGCTTTCCGAGACCCGGCAGAACGTGAGTACCTGCGAGGTTTGGAATTCCAGCAGGCAGGCGATTTAAACAAAGCACTCTCTGCTTACCGGAAAGCCGTATTTCTGAACCGAAAGCACGGGAATGCCTATTTCAAAGCGGCACAAATTCGTTTTCGGTTTAAACAGTACCACCTGGCGGAAATTAATTTCAAGCACGCGCTGCGGCTGAACTGCGATTCCCTGACCCTCTATCGTGACATGGCAAATTTTTACCGCGCTTACGGAAAAACAGATTTAGCCGAAAAATACCGAAAAATATACCAGGACCACCAGCCTCCCCGCCCCCGGCTTGCTTCCGCACAACCGGAAGATTCCATCGCAGAGAAATCGGTAATAGTCCAAAAAACTACATTAACAAAAGAGGAAACAAAAAA
>MVCZ01000049.1 GCA_002049825.1 Candidatus Zhuqueibacterota bacterium 4484_188 | reverse complement strand
TGGATTATTCCCCCGGCAAAAGTGCCGATTGCCGCCATTTTTTTATGGTCGTCCATTAGTTTAACCAGGCGCAGGTTTTTTATGGTGAGTGCAAAATGAAAACAGAGCGAATTGATCGTTTCCAGAGTTTCACTGTCCGGAACAGGCACAGATTCATCCGATTCCAGGATAATGAGACCCTGAATCTCCCTTTTGCTCACAATGGGGAAGATAAGCGATCTTTGCCGGTTAAACGGAGATAGGTTCAGCTCAAAGGTCGCGCTTTCCAGCGGGAAGGGAAATGATTGGTGCAGCAACTTTTGTATATCCTTCCGGCCAATCTTGAGGACCTTCATTTCCGTTTTCAACCTGAATCCCCAATGTTTTTTCGCTACAAATAAATTTCCCACTTCATTGAATAAATAAATTATTAACTTTTCTACGGGCACGAGATTTCGAATGGTGGTTGAAACGACGTCAATTGCCGGTTGTAACAGGGTAGCGCCGGAGATACGGGCTCTGGCTTCGCTTAAGCGCCGCTTTAAATATTTTTTCCTTTGCAGCGATTTATAGGTTTGTTCGTTAATGGCAACCAGGGTAGTCAGGATAAGCAGGATAAAAGCAAAGGGAAAAAGATGTGCCGCACCCATTCGTGTTGCCGGTGCCGTGATTGTGAAAACGCCGTAAACACCCATAACCGTTATCAGATACAATGCCAGGTACAGGAATCGCCATTTGTATCTTCGCTCGAAAAATTTTACACTGAAAATAATAATGATGGCAAAAATAAAGAATTTAAGCAATTCAATCCTGATGAAAGGTTTGTGCAATGTGGTCAGCACCGATCGGACGGTGGTGTGTGCCAGACGGATCGTAGCATTGTCTTCATAGATGATCAGGTTTGCCGGGACTTTCAAATTTTCCAGGGATTTTCTTTTTCCGCCGGGGAAACAGATTTCCAGATCAACGAATTTTTCAACAGGTACACCGAAATGCACTGCCCGGCTATTTTGCGAAAAGTACCCGCTGCCGCCGGAAATTTCTCGGTAGCCTAACAGTGTCCGGGCGGAATGGGGTTTGCCCGGTCGGTAAATCCGGATTTTTGAACCGATTGCATCGGGGTTGCTTTCCACTCCTTTTAAGTGTAAGAGGAGATAAGCGGAATCGTTTTGCGTGTTTTGCAGCAAAGAAGACCAGTAGTTGCGGTTTCCCACAATGAGGTCCAGGTCGCCGTCCTGATCGATGTCCAACCGGGCGGCGCCGGTGTTAAACCCGCTGTTGAATTTTGCTTTCGAGTAAAAGCCGGTTTCCGATTGATTGATAAAATGAGTGCCGTCCCGGTTTAGGTATAAAATGTCCTGCCCGAAGCGACTCAGGTATAGGTCCACAAATCCGTCGTGGTTAAAATCGCCCGCCACGGCGGAGTAGCTCCTGCCTTCGCGAACAATTCCCCACTGCTGGCTTCGGTCATGGAAGTGAATTTCTCCGGTCGTGGAATCTCCGGAATTTATCCAGAAGGCGTCCCTGCCGTCTT
Organism: Candidatus Zhuqueibacterota bacterium 4484_188; assembly: GCA_002049825.1. Taxonomy (GTDB): domain Bacteria; phylum Calditrichota; class Calditrichia; order RBG-13-44-9; family RBG-13-44-9; genus 4484-188. The sequence continues at coordinate 6,706 of MVCZ01000049.1, read as the reverse complement.
CGCTCGCCAGAAAAAGATCGTTATCGCCGTCGTTGTCAGCATCAAAAAATGTAGCTGAATTTATAAAAGAAGATTCTATCCGGGGACAGTGTAAAATGGAATCGGGTTGGAAATGCGCTTTCCCGTTATTTAATAAGCAGCGAACCTGGCGGTCCTGGAAGAAGAGCAGAACATCCGGGTGCCCGTCGAAATTTATATCGCTCACCGCAATTATTTGGATTGCATAAGCGGGCAGCTTGGGGAGCAAAATGCTTTGCCGGGAGAATTGATTGTATTTCTTATTGAGCAGCAAAACCGCGCCTTCCTGCATTTCGCTTAAAAGAATGTCCGGGTAGCCGTTTTCGTCAAAATCGCCCAGCAGTGCAGCTTGCACTGAGAAATTGCGCGGGATCCCGGATCGGTCGGTAAAATCAGTAAAAAGCGCTTTGCCGTTATTGACAAACAGACGCAATGTTCTGCTGTTTCCGAACAGGAAAATATCCTGGTCGCCATCCCGGTCGAAATCGGCAGCCAGTGCACCTCGCTCGTAGCGCTGCGCACCCACCCGGTTTTCAATGTTACCGCCGGTACCCGACTCAATAACCGCATCCACGTAATACCCTCCTCCCCTGTTAAGCAGCAGATGATTGAGACTGCGCAGACAGGTGAGATAAATATCCGTTCGATTATCCCCGTTAAAATCGGCGGTGAGCACGCCGCTCACATCGCTGATGCGATCCATCAAATTATCGCTGCCGATATGAACCTGCCCCACAAATTGGAACCGGCGCGGAGATAATTGCGGGAGTTCCGCTTCCGGGCTGAAATGAAGAATTGTCCCCCAGGCGCCGATAATCCAACCGTCGGTGCTGTTCAGCATCTCGATGTCGTGAAGATCGGCAGTGGTGGGAGATTCCGCCTGCAACCATTCTCCATTCCGGCATTGGAGAATAACGCCGTTTTCGCCAACTACCCAGCCGGTGAGGCTGTCGATCATATCCACCGCCCACAAGTTCGCCGATGTGACATCCTGCACCTGCTCAATACTACCCTCTTTATAATGCCAGAGTGTTCCGTTGTTGCCCACCAGCCAGCCTTCATCATCGTTAATAAAATCGAGATCCCGCAGCAGTACCGAAGCCGGCATGGGAATTTTCTCCCACCTGCCATTGTAGCTGAGCAACGTGGCATATCCGCCACATACCCAAACTCTGCCGGATGGAGAAATTTGTACCGACCGAAGGTTTGCACTGACCGGAAGACTTTCGGGTTGCCATTTGCCGTCTTTCCATTGTAAAATCCCGCGCTGTCCAACCGCCCATCCCTGCCCGTTGGCGAAATCCAGCGCCCGGATTTTTATGGGAAACGTCTGGTTCAGAACTTCCCATTTTTCGTCCCGATACTGAAACAGCAGATGAAGTCTGGCGTCAGGGTTGTTTACCGCCATCCAACCCCGGTTGCTGTTTAACATTCGGATGGCATAAATATCGCCTATATTTTTAGTGGTGGCAAACAACGTGTCGCCAGGGGAAACATTCTCCCAGATGTTTTTCAGTGAATCGGCAATCTGCCAGGTGTCGCCATTATATTGCAGAATAATGCCGTCGTAGGAGAAAGTCCAGCCCTTGTTGGCAGAAATCATATCCAGCCGCCCTAAATTTTGCCGGGTTGGCGAGGGAACCAGGTGCCAGTCAGGCGAAACTCCCTCTGCAGTATGACCAGCAGCAATTTGGAAAAGTAAGAAGACTGTGAATAAAATCCGTTTCATTGAATGTAATTTAGTCTATTTGAAAAAGCTTTGCAAGGGAAGAGCCATACACTGACAGAAAAAGTGAGATAAAATTCCCGACGGGTAAAAATTCGTTGCTATGCCGGCGGATTTTTCTCCTGTTGAAACTCTTACTGCCCGATTGTTGCAAGTTCCCCGAAACATCCACTTCGAAGGGGGAATTTCTCACCGGCGGTTTTCAGGTGGTGGTGAAGGTACATCTTCGGGGGAGAGATTTTTCACTTAATGTTTTTTTTGATGAAGAGGGTAATTCGCTTTCGCGAATATCCCCGCGTTCTGTCATTCCCGCGGAGAAATGTCATCCCTGAGTAGTCAGGGACGGGAATCTATTACTTGCCGGTCCAGCGAGATTTTCACCTGCAAGATGTGTTAGTTTTCGTGAAAACTACTTACCCTGCCTTCTAAAACCGAAAATTTTTAATCCCTGCTCTTGAACCGTTTTTTACCCGGACACCAAACACCGGGTCTCGATTCTTAAAGTTCTCCTCCGCAAAACCCCAAACCTGCGAACTCCGTTTCGTTTCTCCAGGATTTTTATTATTTGAATTCTTGAGATAAGATTATCGTCACAATTTACTGTAATTTCTGATTTATTTTAATTATAGAAATACATGCAGCGTATTTCCGAAGGTTGCCGTTCAAGGCTTGATTTTACCTTTGTCATAGGGAAGTGAAAATGTTTTTAAAATATGTCCTCTTTATTTTAGCACTCTTACTCACGGTCGCTTCTTTCTACCTGTACCATCACAAGCATAAATCTATTGTTCGGGGTCTTGGTATTTTACTGGCGTATGTTGCCGGTGCTATTGCCCTGAAATTATTCTTTATGATCTCACAACACTGAGTGGAGTACAACGCCTGATTTGTAGAAAAAAATCCGCCTATTTTTATGCCAACACAACGCGCTGCCGAAAATAATTTGTGCTGTGGACTTGGCACCCGGCGAGACAGAAAGAAACTGAAACAGCAAAAATTTTGAAATTTAACAAAAATGTATTAAATTGACTTCAGTTTTTCTTGATATAAGGGGTTGGGGGGTAGATATCTGTACGGTAACTCTATACATTTGATTGAACCTGACGATATTACTAAAGAAAGAAAAGAGGAGCAATCATGACCGGTCCGGAGCGTAAAATTAACCTGACAATCGAAGTTGATGAAGACCTTTATAATTATTACAAATCGCTGGGGTGGACGTTGTCGTTCGATTTTCGAAACAAAATCCGCGGTACCGCACGACATCACTGGAGAAAAGACCTGAATGTGGTGCTGGAAGAAATTTTTATTGAAGAAATCCGCCTGTTTATTACTTCGCAAATATTAAACGAAGCAAAACGGAAATTCCCCGGAGACATTATCGAACAATTTCGGCTGCTGATTGACCAGATTAAAAAGAACGAGGCAATCCAGAGGTTGCGGTTTAAAATCCCGGATATTCAGAAATTGATCTGGTCTGAAATCCTGGAGCGCTACGAAAGCCAGGGAGTTAACACCACCGAAATCCTCAAGCTTTTCAAAAAAGAGGAATTGGAAGAAATTGATTTTTAGAATGGGAACCTGAAGCAATTGGACTCAGGCTCTCTTGCTGTTTGAGTTTTCGTACCAGGTGTCTTGTTCCAACCTGCCTGTTTCCCTAACAGACAGCATCTATTGCATATCCCTTTAATTTTAAAGTATATCCGGGAATTCCGCTGCACTATTGTAAGCAGCAAACGCCGGTTCACCGGAGAAGCGAAACCGAAAAATCAGGCATTTCCTTATACTACACTAACAGCGCATTACTTCGTTATTTAAACAACTTACACTTCGCTTATTGGTAGAGGAAATTCCGGGAAGGTAACATTCCGGAATCAATTTCGTGGTTAAGATTCTTTGCAACAATCGTAATGGAGCATCGTAATTTTAACCAGGAATAAACAGGCGGAGGACAAGTTATGATAAAACTGTATCGGGTCTCGATAATTTTATTACTTCTCATCGCAAGCGTGTACTCAGCTGATTTGTGCAAAAAGCATTTCAATATCATCTGCCCCTGTCTTTGCCTGGAAAATGTCAGTATCGATATTGAGGAGGAGGGTATTCTATTTACATGCCCGGATGATGATCGCTCCACGGTGGAGATTACTGATGATGGTGAATTGTTTGTAAACGGTCGTGAGGTCATCGCAGAAGCCGTGCGGATTGGTTACCAGGGTGCACAGGTAGGAATCCGGGGCGCCAGCATTGGTCTGAAAGCCGTCAGCGGGTTAGCCTGTGTTCTGCTAACCGATTACCGGCAGGAAGACCTCGACCGGGATCTGGAACAGTTGTCAGAAGAGCTGGAAATGCAGGCAGAAAAGATTGAGAAAAAAGCGGATGATCTTGAAGAGCGCGCCGAAGCATTAAAAGAATTACATTTTCAATTAAAAAGTGAGATTCCGGCGTTGCGTGAGTTGGATTGGTTCTAACCATTAGAATTCGGTTGTGTCGGCAGTATAAAGAGCGCAGAATAAAATTGATGGTCATGTAAATTCCGTTGGCAAAGGCACGGTTTTCCGGAAAGGATTCCTGCACCAGCGCCATGATAACCGGCGTAATTGATAAACCGAAAAATCCTAACAGAATAAGCAGGGGGAATTGCAGCCATCCCCGGGTGATCAGAAAAATCAACAACAGCAGCGGCGTAGCGATAAAGGAAACAATTAGCACAACCCGTCGTCCTAAATGATCGCTTTTCCAGCCGCCGGCGAGGGCGCCGCCCATTCCGGCGGCTTCCAAAACAGAAAGTGCCGCACCGGCAAGCCACAGGCTGCTGCCTTTCTCGCTGAGGTAGGTTGGTAGAAAAGTAGTCATGGAAACAATGGCGAAGGAGCGGAGCAAAATCAGAGCCGCCAGCGGCAGGAAAAACGGTCGCATGTGCTTGAGAGTCAAGCGCCATTTGGCAGGTTTTCGCTCCTGCCGATGCATTTCTTCTGCAGTTCGCAGTCGTAAGTATAAGATAAAAGAAGTCAGCGCCCCAACCGGAATCAAATACAACAAACCGGGCAGGCTGACCAGTGTAATAGTGCTTACCAGCACTAAGGGACCAATCGTGCGCCCCAACTCGCCGCCTAACATCCAGAACCCCATCCCTTTGCCTAAATTGTTTCCCGAAAGTGTTCCCGCCAGCACCGGGGCAGTGGCGTGGAACGCGGCTGAGTTGAGTCCGGCGATAATCAACAGGAAAGCAATTGCTGCGTAACCGGGCGCAATTCCCAGCAGGCTCATGGCAACGCCTGTTACACCCGGCGCCATTATGATGAAGTATTTCAGGCTGATCCGGTCGGCAAAATGCCCGATGACAAACTGCAACAGCGATGGCGCCTGCATGAAAACAGTCAGCAAGCCGGCTTCGGTTTTGGACAGGGAAAATCGTGCAATGAACACCGGCAGCAGCGGGGCTAAAAAAGCGGTGTACGTGTCGTGAATGGTATGTCCGGCGGCAATGGTTGCCACCCGACCGGATTGAAAGGTTTTACTCATCATTAATCTGTGTGTATATACAATTTCATTTGTGCCGAGATTTAAATTTTATTTAACGAGTAAACGACTAGCTGCTTTTGCAGCTCGCAAACCGGCTGGGAAACTAAACCTGATTTTGTAACTGTGCAAACAGGAAATGATTTTTCCGGTGTTTTTTAAATGGCGGTTGGAATTTTTCGCAACCAATGATTATTTTTCTAAAAATGTCGAATACTCTGAATTGCAATCGATGGCACTGGAGAGGACAAATGTTACTGAAGGATAAACCCACGATTTCCAAGCCCCAAAAAGGAGTGAACAGATGATACAAACCCCGATAAACAGCAAGGTAGTTAAAGAAAAAATTGATGAGATGAACCTGAAATCGGTTGGACTGGCTTCCATCCGTGAATTGAACCGGATTGTCAATAATATCGAAACTGCCACCGGTGAGAAATATATCCGAATGGAGATGGGCATTCCCGGTTTGCCGCCGCCGCCGGTTGCCGTGGAAGCGGAAAAAGCAGCGCTGGATAAAGGTGTGGGATCCACTTACCCGCCATTTGATGGCATTTGGCCATTGAAAAGCGAAATTTCCCGCTTTGTAAAAAATTTTATGAACATCGAAGTAGCTGCCGAGTCCTGCTTCCCCACGGTCGGTTCCATGCAGGGCTGCTACATGGCAATGATGGTTTCCGCCCGGCGGCAAAAAGGAAAGCACAAGATTCTGTTCATCGATCCGGGATTTCCGGTGAACAAGCGCCAGGCAAAAGTGATTGGGTTGGAAAGCGAGAATTTTGACATCTATGAATACCGGGGAAATAAATTAGCCGACAAACTGGAATCGTATCTCAAAATAGGCGGCATCGCAGCAATTATGTACTCCAACCCCAACAACCCTGCCTGGATTTGCTTTACCGAAGAAGAATTACGAATTATCGGGGAATTAGCAACCCGCTACGATGTGATTGTGTTAGAAGACCTGGCGTATTTCGGCATGGATTTCCGGGAAGATTACTCTCAGCCGGGAGTCGAGCCGTTTATTCCCACCGTCGCCCGTTACACCGAGAATTACATCCTGCTTATTTCCAGTTCCAAATCTTTTAGTATGGCGGGACAGCGCATCGGAATGACCGCCATTTCCGATAAACTGTTCAATTCGACCGGCGAGAATTTAGAGGAATATTTCGGCAGCAACATTTTTGGTCGCGCCTATATTTTCGGGGCGATGTACGCCCTGAGTTCAGGTGTGTCTCATAGCGGGCAATACGGATTACTGGGAATCCTGAAAGCGGTGAATAACGGGAAGTACAATTTTGTGGAAGCGGTGAAGGAATACGGTGAACGCGCAAAGGTGATGAAAAAAATATTCACCGGCAACGGTTTTCGGATTGTCTACGACATGGATGTGGACAAACCGTTAGCCGATGGATTTTACTTCACGCTTTCCTACCCGGG
>MVCZ01000048.1 GCA_002049825.1 Candidatus Zhuqueibacterota bacterium 4484_188 | reverse complement strand
GCTGAAGCTTCGTCTCAAACGTCCCGGTGCTTTTTATTCCTCTCCACCGGTTTTCTGCGACCTGTCGACCAAAGCCGTTTCACCCGTTCCTTATTTTCCCTGTCGCCCGCTGGCGGCACGAGAGTTTGTTCCGTTTAATACGCCAATTGGCGTTTTGTTAAACATCTGGGCTCCCGGCGAGAAAACCGTCCGGGTTAATGTGAAACTGCTCAAACATGACCAGAAGCAGCCGCTGTATTCTATGGATACGCTACTACAGGTACAGCCCTCATCAGCAGGGGCGTGTATCAAACCGCCGTTTCCCAAATGGGACGAAGGCGATTATCAACTTCGGATTGTTTACCACACTGCAACCGATTCGGTCAAACAGGCGCTTCCGGTTCATATTATCTGGTTTAATAAGCCCCGCAGTCTGTTTTCCTTAGAGTACGCCCTGCAGCCACTTCAGCTTGTTCTTTCGAAAGAGCAATTCCGCAGCATTAAATCGGGAGATGCCAAAACCAGGAAACAGGCGTTCCGAAACTATTGGCGCAAACAGGATCCCACCCCGGAAACTGCCCTGAATGAAGTAATGCTGGAATTCTACACACGGGTAGATAGTGCCGATTTCCGTTGGGGAAATAAGGGCGAGCGGGGATGGCGTACCGATCCAGGTCGGATTTACCTGCTTTACGGACAACCCGACCGGATTGTGGATGACAGCCTCGATCCGGTTCATCCGCACATGGTATGGATTTACAACCACCCGGACAAGCGTTTGGTTTTTACTTTTGAAGCGCTGAACGGGCGCACCCGGTATCGACTGATTGAAGAACACGAGGAATCCTATTGATGAGTGCCGAAAAAGTAAAAATCGGTGTGATTGGTGTCGGACACCTGGGGCGCTGGCATGTGCAGCAACTTAAAATGATTGACCGTGCTGACCTGGTTGGCATATTCGATTCCAACCCTGAGCGCTCCCGACAGATTGCCGGGGAATTTTCTACACGGGAATTTGCGGAGGTTAACCAGCTTCTCGTGCATTGTGACGCAGTCAGTATTGTAACCCCAACAACGACGCATTTCGAATATGCGAAAATGGCACTGGAACGCGGGAAACACGTGTTTGTCGAAAAACCGGTGACCGAGAGGATTGAGCAGGGCGAAACATTGTTAGCCCTGGAAAAAGAATCCGGTTTAAAATTTCAGGTCGGGCACATCGAGCGATTTAACCCGGCGATCCTTGCTTTGGAAAATACGATTGTCAATCCGTTGTTCATCGAATCGCACCGATTGGCAAATTTTAATCCCCGCGGTACCGACGTTGCCGTGGTTTTGGATTTAATGATTCACGACATCGACCTGATTCTGAGTTTTATAGACAGTCCTGTTAAATCAATTCATGCCAGCGGAGTGCCGATTATTTCGGCAACCGAAGATATTGCCAATTGCCGCCTGGAATTTGAAAACGGCTGTACTGCTAACGTAACCGCCAGTCGTATCTCCACCCGTAAAATGCGTAAAATGCGCTTTTTCCAGCCCAACGCCTATATTTCGGTCGATTTTTTAGATGGCTCCAGCGATGTCTACTATCTTGCCGATCCCCGGGACCAGAATCCGGGAGACAACTTGGCGTTTTCGCTTGGACAAATCGGGGATGGAGCAAGTAAAAAAGAAATCCGGTATGTCCGCTTTGAAAAGAAAGACATAAATCCGCTTAATTATGAACTCAGCCTGTTTGTTCGGTCGATTTTAGAAGACCAACCAACCGCGGTAACGCTAAAAGAAGCAGTGCGGGATTTAGTTGTGGCAGAAGCAATTCTCAAAAACATCGAAGAACATGCGCTTCTGGTAAAAACCAATTGGAGAATTTAATTTGAACCTCGGACAATTCTTTTTTAAATATCGCGGGTTTACTCCAATCCCCATGGTCTTGATTGTCCTCATTTTTGCCCAACCGACTCCGGTTTCGTTCCTGTGGGGAATTCTGCTCATGTTGGCAGGAGAAAGCATTCGTTTGTGGGGTGTCGCTTATGCCGGCGGCGCTACCCGCACCAGGAACGTCGGAGCAAACCAGTTGGTTACCAACGGTCCTTTCGGAAGGGTACGGAACCCGCTTTATTTGGGAAATATTTTGATGTATTGCGGTGCTGCGGTGGTTGCCAACACCTGGTTGCCCTATCTTGTAATTTTTGTTTTGATTTTTTTCGGTGTTCAATATTATTTTATCATCCGGTTGGAAGAAGAAAAACTCAGCGAACTTTTCGGAACGGAATACGCTGAGTATTGCCAGGCGGTGCCGCGAATTATTCCGCGAATCAAAAACATTTCCTCAGCACGCCCGGTTAAACCGGACGCAGGTGGAGCGTTTCGTTCGGAAAAGAGCACTTTTCTCAGTTTCGCCACGGTTTTACTTTTTATGGTTTTAAAAATGTATTTTTTCTGAAATGAGATTTAATCTTTCATTTTTTTTATCGAAGACACCGTTGAGCTTGTTTAACACAAATTTCGGAGAATGCAATGATAACAGAATCGATTTCACCTGACGTTCACCTTAGCTTGGCAAATATTCAGGAACACATTGTCGGTTACCACAAAACGGCGCCTCTTTTAAACGGAGAAAAAAGGCAGTATATTAATTTTGACAATGCCGCAAGCACACCTTCATTAAAACCGGTTTTGGATAAAGTGGTCGAGTTTATGGAATGGTACAGCAGTATTCATCGCGGAACCGGTTTCAAATCCCAATTGTGCACCGAAGTATTTGAACAGGGCAGGGAAATCGTTTCCCGGTTTTTGAAAGTTGATCCGGAAAAGAACGCCATTATTTTTGTTAAAAATGCTACCGAGGCAATTAATAAGTTAGCCAACCACATGCACATCGGGAAAGATAAATTATTTCTGGTCAGTAAAATGGAACACCATTCAAACGACCTTCCCTGGCGGGCAAACGGACGCGTTGTTCACGTCGGCGTTTTGCAGGATGGGCGGCTGCATGAGGAAGATTTGCTGGACAAGTTGCGAAAATTCCGGGGGAAAATAGCACTGGTTGCGCTTACCGGCGCGGCAAATGTGACTGGCTGGGTAAACGATGTGAATCGTCTGGCAGCGCTTTGCCACAAGCACGGCAGCAAAATACTGGTGGACGCTGCGCAATTGGCACCCCATCGCGCTATCGATATGCGCCCGGATGACGACCCTTCCCACATAGATTTTCTGGCGCTCTCCGCACATAAAATGTATGCTCCCTTTGGCGCCGGGGTTCTGGTAGGACCCAAGGATTTTTTCGAACAAAATGACCCGGATTATGTCGGCGGCGGCACCATCAGCATCGTAGGAACTGATTATGCGCATTGGGCAGAACCTCCCGAAAAAGAAGAAGCGGGAACACCAAATACTGTCGGCGTAGTCGCACTGGCGAAAACATTGCAAATCCTGTTGGATATTGGTATGGAGAAGGTAGCAGAGCATGAGAAATATCTGACCGGCTACGTACTGCGCCGACTCAGAGAAATCCCGGAAGTGCAAGTTTACGGGGGCACAGATCCGGGAGAGGTAGAGAACCGACTGGGTGTGATCGCTTTTAACATTAAAAATATTCCTCATGCACTGATCGCTTCTATTTTGAATTATGAAGGTGGAATCGGTGTTCGTAACGGCTGCTTCTGTGCTCACCCCTATGTGAAAGAACTCTTAGGCGTGAATGAGGAAGAATCTAAAAAACTGAATGAGGAAATATTAGCCGGTGATCGTTCAAACCTACCCGGTGCGGTGCGGGCAAGTTTCGGGATGTACAACACCACCGAAGAAGTCGATGATTTTGTGGAAATGCTGAAAATCATTGCCGCGGGTGATTACCGGGGAGAATACCTCCTCGATCGCCGTGCCGGTGAATACCGACCGAAAGGATTTCACCTGGATTTCGGGCAGTACTTTCGGCTTTAGAAATTATAAATACTTTTTAGGAATTAATTGATTTTTTTGTGACTTTTTAATAGAGGTTATTCAGTAAAACAAATTCAACCCCACCTTTGCGCTTAGTTTATTTTGCCTTTGTGATTATCATTCAATTATTACCCTGTCAGGTAAGAATCGTGTGATTTTTTTCAAAAAATACTTTGTAATATTCGGTTAATTATATTATTTTTTAACTGTAATTAATTGGTACTCCGTTGATGCATTCACATTTTTCTCTCCGAATTCAGTTTTTTCATGTTTAACACGGTTTGTATTGCCGGAGTTTTCGTGGTATTATTTTTAAGAGGTGTTTCACTATGGTTAAAGGTAAGGTAAAATGGTTTGATGAGAAGAAGGGTTACGGTTTTATCGAAAGCGAAAATGGCGAAGATGTATTTGTTCATTACAGCTCGATCGTAGGTGATGGGTTCCGTACATTGAACGAGGGGGACGAAGTCGAGTTCGAAATCAACGATGGTCCGAAAGGTCAACAGGCTACCAATGTCCATAAACCCTGAATTGAGAACAAATCAATCCATTTGCCCCGGTACTTTTTGCCGGGGTTTTTTTTGTCCTGAAACGAGATTTAGTGAGTTATTTACTCAGAGAGGAGCAATATTCGAAGCCTTAGTTTATCGATCTCCCGCCGTCAACATTAATTATTTCACCGGTAATGAAATCACTGCCTTCAATCAGAAAAAGCACCGTTTTCGCAACGTCAGTCGGATCCCCGATTCGTTTGAGTGGTGTTCGCTCAATTAAGGTTTGTTCTTCATTATGATCATAGTTTTCGGCTAACAATACCGTTCCCGGGGATACTGCGTTCACCGTTACATAAGGTGCTAATGCCTTTGCCAGTCCTTTGGTGAGGGCAACGACTCCCGCTTTGGAAACACAATAAGGAATGTAATTCGACCAGACGGTCGCGGCTGCGACATCCGCAATGTTGATTATTTTTCCAGATTTATTCTTCACCATTATTTCACCGATTATCTGTGCTCCCAGAAAAGTTCCTTTTAAATTTACGTTTTGAAATTCATCCCACTCCCGATCGGTAATTTCAAAAAAACCGGTTCGGTAAAAGATGGCAGCATTATTTACCAGGATATCAATCCGCTGCCATTTTTGAAGAATTCGTTCTCTCATTCGGTACCAGTCAGATCGCCGGCTGATGTCACCCCGAACGGCAATTGCCCGACCACCTGCGGATTTGATCTCATTCAACACATCGAGCGCCTCCTCCCGCTGTGAATTGTAGTGAATCACCACCCGGGCGCCTTTTTCCGAGAGGGTCAAAGCAATTTGCTTGCCCACTCGATGTGAACTACCGGTGATAAGGGCAACGCTATCTTTTACTTCCATAATTATCCCCAGTCACACATTTCTACTGTAGCCCTGCAAAAGGGTAGCAGCCTGCATTCACGGAATCTGCTGAGTTTATACTCAATCAGGTGTTTCGGGAAAAACACCCTTCTGTCGGGTAAATATACTTCACTTTCATGGCAGGTTTCAAATATAAATTTACAGTGGCGGATTAAATCGCTTGTCAGTACCTGCTCAGTCATCTGAAAGTAAAAATTCCTTCCTGATATTAATCAAATTTGATTTTCAAAGTTAAGATTCTCAATATTGTATTTATTGCAATACATTCCATATTGTAGTATTATTAATTATTATTTGCAATACCTTTACGGTATAAGATAAATTTTG
>MVCZ01000047.1 GCA_002049825.1 Candidatus Zhuqueibacterota bacterium 4484_188 | reverse complement strand
GCTGCCGAATGGTTGAGTAAAGCAAATCTGTTAAGAGATGCCTCTTCAACCTTGGGAAACGCGCTGCGCCGGCATGTATATCGCGGAAACATTTTCGGTGCCTTTAAGAAAAAAAACTACTTCTGGTATATACGCCGAATCCCAAACTACGATGATATTCTCAATGTTTCGGACCTTATTGAAATTTTTGGTCTAAACTGCCGCACCAGTTTATACCGGAAAATCAGGTATCATAATATACCTTATATTCGACGACAACGAAAAGGTATTTATTTTCAGGCATCTGATTTTTTAAAATGGGCATTAGAAAAAAACCGGATGGATATTTTCGAGAAAACTCAAAAATATCTGTCCCATTAATTTATTAACTCTGAATACATAATGAAGTTTTAAATAATCATTCACCCCGTGAGAAGGAGGTTTAAAATGCGTTATTTACTCAAAGCAGTGGTTGTGTCCGTTCTTTTAGTCGGATTGTTGGTATCAATCAAGTTATCCACAACCCTTCCAGGACAAACAGAAAACAATGAAAATGCTGTGACGCAGCAAATTCCCAATTTTTCCACCTGGAGCCCGGTTGTACCGCCTGTCACCAAAAATCACAATTACCAGAACCAACTACTGACACAGATTAATAAACTGGCAACATGGAAACCCGCACCCTCTATGCAAATTACCAAATTTGCCACCTGGAGTCCGGTAGTGCCACCAAAAATCAGTTGGTCAATAAATTTTAATAATATTTTTGGCAAAAAACATCTGATCATGGCTACCTGGAGTCCGGTAGTGCCGCCGAAGATTCCGAAGTTAGCTACCTGGAGTCCTGTAGTGCCGCCAAAGATTCCGAAGCTTGCCACCTGGAGTCCGGTAGTGCCGCCGAAGATTCCGAATTCCGAAGCTTGCCACCTGGAGTCCTGTAGTGCCGCCGAAGATTCCGAAGTTAGCCACCTGGAGTCCTGTAGTGCCGCCGAAGATTCCGAAGTTAGCTACCTGGAGTCCTGTAGTGCCGCCGAAGATTCCGAAGCTGGCTACCTGGAGTCCTGTAGTACCGCCTAAGATTCCGAAATTTGTCTAAGCAGGATTCCGGCGGTATTTCGGTCTGAAATTTAATCCATCCGGCTAAGATACATTATTTAAATACAAGAGAGTGCCAATAAATAAAATCTCGGCACTCTTTTTTTTTATCTAAATAATATGTAATTTTACCCGATATTATTTACGATGAAAACTATGCATCTTAGTTGAAATTATGATAAATAAAATTCTGCAAAAATTTTGGTTTCCAATCGTTGTATTTTCCATGTATGTTGTGATCATGTTTGTACTGCAGCTTAACGACAGATCCCCACTGCCTTATATAAATATTGTCATTTACTTTTTCATCCTTCTGGTTATCAAAGAAAATATTTCCAAATCGCACCTTAACAAAAATATTGTTCAACATTTTTACTATTTATTTCTTTACCTGGCTTTGTTTACCTCGTTTCCGATTGTATTTCGCCCTGTTGAATCATGGAATTTTATTGTTTATGTTTATTTCGAAGTGCTGCTTAAATTATTCATTCTCAGTATTTCCATATCTATTGCGCTCGCATCATTTAGTAATTTAATACAGAAAGACAGCCACAAATGGGTTGTTTCGATTTTGCTCGGCGCAGTCGTAGTTTTAATTAATTTCTTTCCCTTTCTCAAAAATCCGCTCATTCTGGACACCGGGACACACTGGCCTATTTGGCAAGTTCGAAATTATGTAACTATGGTTCTTTCCATTTTCGCATTGCTCATTTTTTGGTTTCGCTACTATCAGAAATATTTTGTGGTGAGCGAGTACCTCAATTTAGTTATTTTTCTTTTTACACTTTCCAACGTGATCGAGGCACTTCATTTTGTTGCTTATCAACATCAATTGCGTGTTTTCATTAACGGTCAGATTATTAGTTTTGTGCTGAACATTCTTTTACTAACCGTTTGGTATTTCCGGCTTCTTTATCTGAATACCGATATTTCGAAAGAAAATGAGCGATATTTGAAAAATTTCAAGTATCTCAATGGACTGGTTTCCAAACCAAAGCCCAGTTTTTTCGAAAAAATAATCCCTTTTATTTCTATTCACCTGATAGCCGGAATTTTAATACTCGGTGTATCGTTGATAATTGCATTGTACCTGATTAACAAAATCACTTTTTATCTGTTATTAAATACGGCTTTTATTCTGATTACTGTAATTCTTGCACTGTTTTTTAGTTTCAGTAGTATCAGGCGAGACTGGCAAAATGCCGTGGGAATTTTATTTAGAAATACGAAAAGAAAATAAATATGTTAAAGTTATTTAAACTAGCCAAAAAAGAGACCAAACAGTCTTTTCAACTGAGCAACCTGATTGAAATCCTTCAAGATAGTGTTTGCATTACCTACAGCACCGGCGAACTGATTTATATCAACAAAGCAGCCTATTCTCTTTTGAGCATTCACAAGAATAGCGACATTAGCGAGATTAATTTTCTTGAAAAATGCATCCGGGATGAATCGGAAATTTCTTTTCTGAAGAACGAGATCGACCAGCAAGGCTTTGTCAGGAATCATGAGCTCAAATTATATAACATGAACGGCGATTTGCTGGATGTTATTTTAAGTGTTAACCTGATTGGCGATTTCAGCCAACAATCCATCGGTTTTCTTTTTCTGATTAAAGACGTGACGGAACTTAAGAAAATTCAGCAGCAGTTGTTACAAAGCCAGAAGTTAGAAAGCATTGGGCTGATGGCTTCTGGGATTGCCCATGATTTCAACAATATTCTGGCAGCAATTATTCCCAATTCCGAATTGATCAAATATTCTTCCCATAAAAACGATGCCAATTATAAACGAGCAGAGATTATCGAGAAGTCTGCCCACCGGGCATCCGATATCGCCCAGCGGCTGTTAACTTTTACCCGTCACCGTGATCAACAATTTAATGAACCGGTTGACCTGAACCAAATTGTGTCGGACAGCCTGGAACTACTGGCGCACAGTGTTTCTTCAAAAGTGCATATTACCAGACAGCTGGATGAAAATTTGCCGCTCGTAAAAGGTGACGAATCCCAGTTACAACAAATCATTTTGAATCTTGTGCTTAATGCAAATGATGCGATGCCTGAAGGCGGTACCATTCATCTGAAAACCGAAAAAATCCATATCGAAGGATATTACCAGATTGGTTCCCTTGAACCGGGAGATTATGTTCACTTGAGTGTTCGGGATACTGGTGTGGGAATACCGATTGAGGTGATTTCAAAAATTTTTGATCCATTCTTTACTACTAAAGAAATCGGAAAAGGAACCGGACTGGGACTTTCGGTAGTCTACGGAATTGTCAAATCTTTAAAAGGATATATAGATGTTGACAGTAAAACCTACCAGGGCACAACTTTCCATCTCTACTTTCCGGCAATTCCGTTGGAAGTTCAGCCGAAAACAAAGCAGGAAATCAAGGAAGTAAATCCGAGCAATCTGAAAATGCTTTTGGTTGATGATGAAGATTACGTATTAAATATTTTGGGCGATATCATGGAATTTCTCGGCTACCAGGTGGTGAAGCAGAGGAACGGACAGGACGCTGTCGATTATTTTCGTGATCACAGCAGCGAAATTGACTACGTTATTGTCGATTTAAAAATGCCTAAAATGGATGGGCGCGCGACATCGACAAAACTGCGCGACATCGATCCCAATGTGAAACTAATTTTCACCAGCGGTTTCGACGATAGCCCCATGAATAAGAAAGATTTTGAAGGCGTGGTGGGATATTTGAAGAAACCGTACAGTATAAATCAGGTAACAAATACGCTGGAAAGAATTGTCAAAGGAAATGGGTTATCTTAACACAAGGAAACCCCATAATTAATTGTATTAAAGTTTTAATGTAACTGCTCAGCGTATTAAAAATAAGGGATTGTTTCTAATATTTTGGCTAAAGCTTTATGATAAAATTATCAGCGTTTCTCAAACTCACCCCCTTGCCTGCTGACGAATGTCAGGCAGGCAGGGGAGGAAAGTTCAGGAGGGTTTGCAACATTAATTATTATACGCTGAGTACTTACGTTTTAATTAAATAAGTAATGGGTTGAATTGATTATTTTTAAACACTTAAAAATTTTTCAGAAGTTACTTCTTTTTGCTACCGGTATTACCATTATTCTGTCTTCCGGATTTTATTTCTACTTTGTGACCACGGTAAAAACGCAACTCCAGGAAGGGCTTCAGAAAAAAGGCATGGGGCTCATTCAGGCGTCAGCGCTGAATTTGGGTGCTAGCCTGTATTCCAATGATGAAAAAGCAATGCATAGCATTTTCAACAGCCTGGAAAATGATCCCGACGTTGCCTTTATCTATGTTATTGACAAACAGAAGAAAATGAAATACGGCTATAAATACAGCACTTTTATACAACAGATAAAATCTTTCTTGCGTTCCAATCAACTCCAAACCTATGCTTCGAATCTTTTGATTTTAAAACAAAGCATTTTTTTACAGGATGAGTACCAGGGCGATATTGTGGTTGGTTTTAACCTGGAGTGGGTTCGTACCAAAGTCGCCGAGCAGAGGCGTTATCTGGCGTACGTGAGTATCGCGTTTGTAATTTTCTCAGTTTTGTTGCTGGCGCTGATTTCCCGCACGATCACTAAGCCACTGAAAGACGCAGTGGATTCTATAAACCAATATTCCCGGGGCGGCGGAGAGGTCAAACTCCAGTTGCCGGTACGGGGAACCGATGAAGTTTCCCAATTAGCCCGGTCACTCAATCAATTAGCTGAAAATCTGGATACGAACATTCAGGAACTAAATGATTCGCGAAAATATTTAGAGACCCTTTTTCAACTAAATCCCATTCCCATTATCATTGCCGATACGATGGGAAAAATAGAAGGTGCCAACGAAAGTGCCAGTAATTTTTTCGGGATAGAGTCCGGTATTTTAGTACAAATGAACATGGACCGGTTTTTCCAGCAAGACGACTTAAACGCCATTTACAATCGGATCACCCAGGAACTACGGGATATCAAAGGCTTCGTGACCACAATGAAGATGAGCGATGGGATTAAGCGGGTGGTTGAACTCAACGTTGCCAGTCATCGCGACGAACTGAATTATGTAAAAAACGTAATCATCGCCATAATTGACATTACCGAAAAAATCCAGATTCAGCGCGAGATTTTACATAACCAGGGGAAACTTCAGCGAATAAATGAGGAACTGACCCAGAAAACAGAAGAAGCGCAGCGTTTAAGTGATTGGAATAAGAGGAATGCACACAATTTATCGCAGCTCATCACGATCAGTCAAAAAATTATGCGTGCGTCGCGTCCTAAAGAAATCATGCAAAAAATTATTGACGATGCCCAGATGTTATTCGAGGCGGAAGAAAGCTTTATTTACTTATGGGATTCGGATAACGGCTCGCTGATTCCGGCGATGGCATCAACTACAAAAGTATTAGACCGATTGGCGCCCTCGATTACCGAGAGTGCAAATTTTATCTGGGAAACCTACCGCGAGAATGACGCCTTTGTGCACGATTCCGAAGAACTGAAACAGGAAGAATTTAAACTGCTGGGGATTGAACCGGACCGGGAATTCTCATTGGTTTCCGTGCCGATTAGTGAACGTGATTACCGGTTCGGGGTAATTGTTTTGCTCAAATTCACCCAGCACGCCTTCAGGGTTGAGGATGTGCACCTGATAAGCACCCTGGCAAACCAGGCGGCAATTCTGCTGGACAACCTGCATTTGCTCAATGCCCTGAAAGAAAAAGCCGCCAGCCTGGAAAAAGCTTACAGCGAACTGCAAAAATCCCAGCAGCAAGTTGTCCAATTGCAGAAAATGGAAAGCCTGGGAACGCTGGTAGGCGGTATTGCACACGATTTTAACAACATCCTGGGGATCATCATTCCCAACACAGACCTCTTACGCACCGATTCTAACGGTGACCGTAAAATTATTCGGCGTGCGAACATCATTGCCGAAGCGGCGCAGCGGGCGGCAGACCTCACCCGGCAACTCCTGATGTTCTCCCGGAACCAGGACATCCAATTGAAAGTGTTGTCGCCGAACCAGCTCATTTCACGCTTGACAAACATGTTGAAACGCACCCTTGGGAAGGAATATGAAATCCTTATTGACCTGGACCCGGAAATAGAAGACCTGGAAGCCGATGAAACCCGCTTAACCCAGGTTTTGATAAACCTGGCGGTAAATTCCCGCGATGCCATGCCGGACGGTGGTCAAATTGTGCTGCGAACCCGGATGAAAAAATACCAACCGCAAACCGATGGAAACGGCAAAGCAAAAAAATTTGTCTGTATCAGCATCAGCGATACCGGCTGTGGAATTAAAAAGGAAGACCTGGATAAAATATTCGATCCGTTCTTTACTACTAAAAGCGTGGGAAAAGGAACCGGGCTGGGACTTTCGGTGGTGTACGGAATTGTGCAAAGTCATAAGGGATACGTGGAAGTACAAAGCGAAGAAGGAAAGGGAACTACTTTTTCTCTTTACTTCCCCCCGAGTAAGCAAAAGATTGTCAAACCGGACGAGTTAAAAATAAAGTCTGTACCCAG
>MVCZ01000046.1 GCA_002049825.1 Candidatus Zhuqueibacterota bacterium 4484_188 | reverse complement strand
GAAAGATTGTAGCCCTTATTTTTAGCAATTTGACTGATTCCCAATTCTTCCATCAGCTCTGCCGCCCGTTTTTTCCGCTCCGCCTTCGAGTAGCCCAGTACTTCCAGAATTGCCGTCAGGTTCTCTTCCACAGTCAGTTTGCGAAAAATAGAGTGTTCCTGGGGTAAATAAGCGATTCCGGCGCGGGCACGCTTGTACATCGGATAACGGGTAATATCAACATCATCCAAAACAACGCTTCCCCGGTTGGGACGTATTAAGCCGCTAATCATATAGAACGTGGTGGTCTTACCGGCACCGTTGGGTCCCAGCAAACCCACAATTTCACCCTGCTTCACATGAATGCTCACTACATCCACAACTCGTCGCTTGCCATATACTTTTACTAAATCGAGTGTGTATAAGAGAGATTGTTTCCGCTCTTCTTTTTCCTGGTTCAACATCTACTCCTGACGGATCGGTCCTTTGTAGTCACTCGGGTAATAGATTCCTTGCGCACCGCCAATTACTAAAATACTATCTAATTCGCTCCGGACAAAAAACGCTTTAATGGTGTCTGCAGAAGCCGCATTGATGCCTTTATCCGTTTCACCTTCTTTCAGGTAATAAAAACTGCGCGCGTTGGAAATCGACCACAGTTCCTGCAATTTACGATTGGAAATATACATGATAATTTCCCGCCCTTCCAGCTTGTTTTCCTTTTCCAGAAGCGAATCTTCCACCGAAACTGCCTGTGCATGACCCTTCACTACAATTTGCTGCAACTCAAAATTGTGCATTTTCAAGCGCATCACATCGCCGAAAATTTCGTTGTTTTCCTGAATCGCATGGGGCTTTTTTTCCAGCAGGGCAACTTCGTCATCCAGATAATAAACTGCGGAATCGCAAGTGGCATGAAGCGCTCCCTGGTAAATGTGCACCGAGTCCATCGCAATAGCACGACGCGAATCGCCAAAATAATATTCCATCCGGCGGCTGTAAATGTGCATGGTGTCGGTCGCCGCACTGTCCAACTGCCAGAGATGCGATTTCTTTTCTACGTAACTCATTTTTTGCGAGGGCAGGTATTCACCGTATTCACCTGACAGGAAAACCCTCTTTTCCGTATCGTGAACAAGCACATTGCCCGAGGCGCGCGCCTGGTCGGTCTTGTAATAATACTCCAGGTAATCGCAGCGCAGGGACTGACCGGGACGGTTCACATAAACTTGTTTTTCGGCAATGGCAACTTTACTGACCTCGAAATAATTCACTGTATTCGCTCGAAGGGTGTCTTGCCCGCGAACAATTCTAACAGTTCCGGTCAAAACGAATTTTTTCTGCTGCTCATAGTAAGTTGCCCGGTCGCAGAAAAGCTCAAGCGAATCCTGTCGGGCATGGACATTTCCCTCCAAGATTCTTTGAAGCGTATTATTTTGGAGCATACCGCGCGACACATCAGCATGCAACAATTCCAAACGCGACTTACTATGTGGGACAGCCAATTGCGCTCCGGCAAAGAAGAGAAAAAAGAAAAGAAGATAAAAGGAAAGGAATAAAGAAAATTTCTTCAAATATTCAATCCGTTAATTTGACTGACGTTTTACCGGAATCCGACGCCGCGAATATCCGCGCGCATTTCGGATCTCGTAATTCTTTAAGCCGGGACCCGAGATAAAAGAATCACCAATCAGGGTGTCTTCCCGGGTAGTAAACCGCACCGGAACCTCGCTGATTATTTTCTGCTTTTTATTGTCCCAGTTAAGCTTTGACGTCTGAAGTACTATGCCACTGTCCGAAACCACCTGCACATTTCCTTCTGCTTCCAGGTTGTTTGTTTCATTATGTACCAGCCCACTGTCCGCAGTCAACACCGAATTGTGGCGCCCATCCTTATCATAAAAATCCACATGGATGCTGTCCTTTAAAACAGCGATTTTTTTACTATTATAAACCGCAATGTACCCCGCCCATACTTCAGCTACCCTCGAATGTTTCGTTCAAATCATGAAAACAAACGATTAAAAAATACCGGCACGCATAATGTCGTGCAAATGAATTACGCCAATCAGCTTCTCTTCCGCATCCACCACCGGCATAGCAATGATGCGGTACTCTTCCATCTTTTTATAAACGGTATATGCCAGCGTTTTGATTCGCACAATTTTGGGATGCGGATTCATTACTTTGGTAACCGGCAGGTGAAAAAACTGCTCGGTTCGTTCCACTAACCGGTTTAAATCGCCGGTAGTAATGATGCCTTTAATATGATCGACAGAATCGACAATCATGCAAATCCCCCGTTTCTCCGCCATTTCCAGAACCGCCTGTTTCATGGTGGCATTCAGCGGAACTTTGGGCACTCGGTTGCCGGTTTCCATCAAATCTTCCACCTGTATCAGCAGCCGCTTTCCCAGGATGCCGGCCGGATGCAGAAAAGCAAAATCTTCTTTACTGAAACCGCGCCTCTCCAGCAGGGCAACCGCCAACGCATCGCCCAATACTACCATCGCCGTGGTGCTGGAAGTAGGTGCCAGATCGTGCGGACAGGCTTCGTCGGTCACATGAAGATTAAGCACAACATCCCCGTGCTTTGCCAGAACCGATTCCGGGTTGGAAGTGATGGCGATAATCGGGGTTCCCAGTTTCTTGAATACCGGGATAAGATGATTAAGCTCATCGGTGTTCCCGCTTTTCGAAAGGCAGATCACTACATCATCTTTATGCATAATCCCCAGGTCGCCATGCACGCCTTCGGAGGCATGTAAGAAATAAGAGGCGGTTCCGGTGGACGCAAATGTCGCGGCAATTTTCCGCCCGATGGCACCGGATTTTCCCAGTCCGGTTACAATCACCCGTCCGGAGCGCGATAGGATCAGGTTAACCGCCTTCTGGAAATTTCCATCTACACCTTTCCGCAATTTCTGCAGTGCGGCAATCTCCTGGTCAATCACCCGCCGGGCGGTTTGCAGTGCATTTCGTTCCGTTTCACTCGCTTTCATTTAAATTTCCCAATTCAAAACTTATATTCGCTATTCAACCGGCGACCGGGGCATCGGCAAAAACCGCCAGGTTAACCTTCTTTCCACAATTTTTCAATTGCCGGTAAACGAATTTCCTGTGCATCCAGAATCAGCTCGATCGCCTCGCGAACCGCTCCACTCCCTCCGCTGTTCCGTGTTGTATAGTGGACATTGTTCCGGGTCATCTCGGTGGCATTCCCTACGGCAATCGCCAAACCAACCTCGCGCAACACCGGAATATCCGGCAAATCATCCCCGATAAAACAAAAATTTTCCGGCGGAAGATTCAGTTTCTTTTGCAATTTGTGAAACGCATCCAGCTTTTTAAAGGAACCGAGATAGAGAAAATCCATTCCTAACTCCGCTGCCCGTTTACGGATTGTTTCGCTTTCGCGGGCGGAAATAACACCCGTTTTCAAACCAGCTAGCTTTGCCAGTTTAATTCCCAACCCGTCGTGGGCATCGAAATGCTTGATCTCTACGCCGTTACTGTCGTAGACAATTTTCCCATCGCTCATCACGCCATCCACATCCATCAGAATCACGCGTATTTTTTTTGCCCGCTCAATAACCTGTTCATTTACCGAAACCACGTTCGACATACACAACAATCCTTCTTTTTGCAGCCGATGTTTTCACTCGAAATTTTCTATCGTGTGGTATATTTTCAGCAATTGCTCCAGAACCGAGGGGAACTGTTCAAGTGGAAGTTGTGAAGCTGCATCGCTAAGGGCGTTCGGCGGATCCGGGTGCACTTCCAGAAACACCGCACTGACTGCCCCGGTCGCCAGAGCTGCCCGCGCCAGGGGCACAATAAATTCCGGCTGTCCGCCGCTGGCAGTTCCCAGACCACCGGGAATCTGCACACTGTGTGTGGCATCGTAGACTACCGGGTAGCCGGATCGCTGCATGAATTCCCGGTACTGGCAACTTTTTCAGCCGCTTTATCCATATCCTCCGGCGCCAGAAACTGACCTTTCTTGATGTTTACTACTTTTCCGGTGCGACCGGCAGCAAGCAGCAAATCCGTTTGCCGGCACAGAAAGGCGGGAATTTGCAGCACATCGGCAACCTCGCCCACAATCGGCGTTTCCAACTCATTGTGGACATCAGTCAAAATCGGCAACTCCAATTCAGTGCTTACCCTGCGCAAAATCCGCAATGCCTCCGGAAAATCCAGACCGGTAAACCCGGAAAGTGCCGTGCGGTTTGCTTTACGATATGAGGATTTAAAAATAAGCTGAACCGGTAACCTCTCAGCAGCGCGTTTCAGCGCCGAAGCAGTTTCCAAAACAAGTTTCTCCGACTCGATCACACAAGGTCCGGCGATGACCGTGAGCGGTTCGCCTTTCCCAACACGGTAGTTTTTTAGCTCAACAATTTGATTATTCACAATTTTTCAAACCTGTTTTTCCACTTTATTGTATTCCGCGTTCCGGCTTGTGGTCAAATCAGCCCGGAACTCCCCTTTTCCAGGGCTTTTATGTGTCCCTTACTTTCCAAACTGGAGAATACGTTCCTTGACATTCTCCTGTGCCAACCGGGCTTCCCGGTACTCGGCAAACCACTCACTGATCTCAGACTGATTCCATTTTTCAGGTAACAGGAACTTAATCTGATCGCCAACCGGCGGAATAAAATCGTTAGTGAATTGACGCCACCTCAACCAATTCTGACACAGCAAACAATAAAAGTGTTTTTTCTCTCCCTCCACCGATTCAACCACGGTACCTCCTGCCCAGCAATTGTGGCACACCTGGTCGCTGAACCGGAATTTATCACCGGACGGTAAAACCAAAATGTCCGTCGCCACATCCACCCGATCGTAATCGATGTCGGCAAAACTGTTAATCTGAACCTCTGCCATATACTTTTCCTTTTATATACTCAAACCAAAGACAGTTCATCCGGTGTAATTTAATTCAGGAAGTGCTACGATGATAAAATAAAAATTTTTACCTGACTTTCGCCCTGGTACAATTTGCCCAAATTTCAATGTGGTTCGTATGTACGGTTTCCTGTGTTAACCATTTCTTTCGTTTGAAAAATGTTTAGGCAAAAATATAATGCCTATTTACAGAATTTTAGCGCCGCCTTAATAAAGTTCACAAACAGCGGGTGAGGGTCGGTAAGCCGGCTCTTCAACTCCGGGTGAAACTGACAGCCGATAAAATAGGGATGATCTTTCAATTCAATCATCTCCACCAGCAACCCGTCCGGCGAGAGACCACTCATTACCATCCCGTTCTTTTCCAGGCACTCCCGGTACTCGTTATTGATTTCGTAGCGGTGACGATGACGCTCATAGATTCGCTCTTTGCGGTACACCCGGGACGCCAGGCTGTTTTCTTTTATTACACAAGGATACACACCCAACCTCATGGTACCGCCCATTTCCTTGACGCTTTTTTGTGATTCCATAATGTGAATGACCGGGTAAGGTGTATTGGGGTCGAATTCCAGGCTATTGGCATGTTTTAGTTTACACACGTTGCGGGCATACTCAATCACCGCGCACTGCAGCCCCAGGCAGATTCCGAAGAAAGGCAAATGTTTTTCCCGGGCATAGCGGATTGCATGCAGCTTGCCCTCGATCCCACGGTCTCCGAATCCTCCCGGAATGAGGATGCCACAAACATCCGCAAAGTATTTCTCAGGTCCGTGTTCTTCCACATCTTCCGAATCGACCCATTTCAATTTCACCCGGGCGTTGTTGGCAACCCCGGCATGGGTAAACGATTCCATGATGCTCTTGTAGGCATCCCGCAACTTGACATATTTTCCACAGATGGCAACGGTTACCTTATGATCAGGTTTATTTATTTTCTGAACAATTTTGCGTAATTGGGCTAAATCCGGGGCGGGTGTTTTCAAATTGAGCCGTTGAATAATTTTTTCATCCACTTGCTGTTTGGCAAAATTCAGGGGAACTTCATAGATGGTGGAAACATCAATCGCCTCAATCACTCGTTCGGGACGAACATTGCAGAAAAGGGCAATTTTCTCCTTAATTCCCCGTTTTAAATGGCGATCGCAGCGGCAGAGCAGAAAATCCGGCTGGATTCCAATTTCCCGCAAGCGCATCACCGAATGTTGCGTGGGCTTGGTTTTCGATTCGCCGGCAGTCTCGATGTAAGGCACCAGAGTGAGGTGCATGGTGATTACATTTCCCGGCTCAGCTTCCAGGCAAAATTGCCGAATGGATTCCAGGAAAGGCAAGCTTTCGATGTCACCTACCGTTCCTCCAACTTCCACTAGTACCACTTGGACCCGGGTTTGTTCCGCGACAACAATTACCCGTCGCTTAATTTCGTCGGTAATGTGCGGAATAACCTGAACAGTTGCCCCCAGGTAATCGCCGCGCCGCTCCTTGGAAATCACCGTGTTGTACACCTGCCCGGTCGTTACGTTGTTCATTTGCGACATGTCTTCCGAAATAAAGCGTTCGTAGTGCCCCAGGTCCAAATCAGTTTCCGCGCCATCGTTTGTCACATAAACTTCACCGTGCTGGTAAGGACTCATCGTTCCGGGGTCAACATTCAGGTAGGGATCCATTTTCACAATGGTAACCTTGAGCCCGCGTGCTTTGAGTAAAAATCCCAATGAAGCACAGGCAATGCCTTTGCCCAGCGAGGAAACCACTCCACCGGTTACAAAAATAAACTTGGTGTTTTGCGGAATCTTTTTTCTCAAATCATTCCTTTCATTTTAAATATTTCGGTTATTCTGCTGACATCTTCAGCCGTATCAACACCGTAAGATGGTTCATCCGCAGGCACCACCCTTAGGGAATAACCATGAGACAACACCCGCAGTTGCTCCAGTTTCTCGGCATTTTCAAGAGCAGAAGGTGTCCAACCTATGAACTGTAGTAGAAACTCCCGGCGATACAAATAAATTCCCTGGTGCTTATATAGGTTTGGTAACGATTGGAATAATGCATCGCGGAAAAAAGGAATTGCCGCGCGGGAAAAATAAATTGCATTGCTCTTCTCATCGGTCAGCACCTTCACCACGTTCGGGTTGCGCCATTCTGTTTCTTCCTGCAAGGGAAAAGCCAGGGTCGCAGCCATCATGTCCGGCTCCTCTTCCATTAACCGAATTGCCCGGTGAACCGCCCCGGTGTCGATCAGCGGTTCGTCTCCCTGTAGATTGACAATAATATCATCGGACAATTTTTGAGCGACCCACCCCACCCGGTCGCTCCCGGAAGTTAGGTCTTTCGGGGTTATCTGCGCTCTGAAGCCAGCATTTTCCACTGCTCCTGCCACCCGCTGGTCGTCGGTTGCCACAACAATTTTATCTTTAGGCGCGAGCAATTGTGCACGCTCCAGCACCCACACAATCAGTGGCTTACCGGCAATCGGAACCAGGGGTTTACCCGGCAGGCGGCTGGAACCGTACCGCGCCGGGATAATGATTGTAAAATCGGACATGATTGTACGCCTTTTTCCAACTTGTACAGATGACCGCGCCACCGGGTAATTTCTCCCTTTCAGCAGAGGTCTTTTTAGCATGAATTGCTTTTAGAGAAACTCACTTTTAAAACCCGTTAAAACCAGGTTTTAAAAGTCAAACGAATTACACATGGCAGTTCATCTAAAATGATTTAACATTTCAGGTAAATTCTTGCCGGGCTAAAATAATTAATTTGCGCCCAAAAAACAATGTTTAAAACTGTTCTTTGAAGCAGTAGTCAAATAGTTTCTGTTTTATTTTCGCAAAAGAAGGAGAGGCGCTATTCTTTCCGGTGCTCTTTACAGCGACCATAAATCTGTAATTGATGACCGATCATTTCCATACCATATTTCTCACATATTGCAGTCTGGTGTTGTTCGATCACATCATCAACAAATTCAATCAATTTGCCGCAGACTACGCAAATAAGATGGTCGTGGTGCGGGCGATCCAAAGCCACTTCGTAACTGGCATACCCTTTTTTACCCAGGTCTTCTTTTTTTAAAATACCGATTTTGTGGAACAACTCCAGCGAGCGGTAAACGGTAGCGCGTGAAATATGGTTGTGTTTATTCCGCACGTGAATAAACAATTGCTCGGCATCGAAATGAGCGGGGAAAGAAAATATTTCTTCCAGGAGGATAACTCGTTCGGAGGTAAAACGCAGTTGATTTTCTTTCAAATACGTTCTGAGTTTTTGTAAAGCAATTTGGGAGTCTAACATAGGTTATGACTAAATATCAATTAATACTTAAAATTCAAAATCTCAGGAAATTTCTGAGTTACATTAATTAAATTTAATGTCGCTGAAATAATAATTGACCGGATTAATTGGTTTCCCTTTATAATGCACTTCATAATGCAAATGGGGTGCGGTGGATAAACCGGTGTTGCCTACTTCGCCTATTTTGTCGCCTCGTTTCACGAATTGTCCCCGGCGAACATAGATCTTTTGAAGGTGCCCGTATTTAGTAACAAACCCGTATTTGTGTTTAATGGAGACAAATTTCCCATAGCCGCCATTCCTGCCGGTAAAGATAATGTAACCATCGGCAGTTGCCAGGATGGGTGTACCGCGTTTTGCTGCCAAATCGATGCCGTGGTGTGGCATTAGCCTTTTAAGGATTGGATGTCGGCGAACACCAAAACCATCGGTCAGCCGACCGTTTGGTACCGGTTTAATAGCCGGTAAATAGCGCAACGAATCCTCTTTGCGCTCGGCAGTCACCAGCAATAATTTATAGCTATTTGATTCTAATTTAATTTCCCGATCCAGCCGGTCCAAAATGGTTTGGTTATTGGCAATAGTTGTTCTCAAATCAAGGTTTTCCAGTTCAAGATCGTTGAAATTATCAATATCAGACCCCCCGATTCCCACTTTTCTTACGTCTGCATCCAGGGGAGGAATGTCTAATTGACTGCGAAGCTGATCATCATATTGTTCGATCTGATCAATCTGGCTACGGACTATTTTCAGTTTTTCAGTCATTTGGAAAATTTGCTTTTCCAGTAATTTATTGGTTTTTTCCAACTGAGCAATTTTGGAATTTTGATTCAGTTTTATCATCATTTCAGTTGATATTTTCAGTGATGTGACAATGAGGAAAGTAATGACTAACAAACCAATAAAAATCTTAGGGAGGGATAAATTAATATGTCTTATTTTCGAGGAGTTTCGATCGAGTAAAATAAACCGTGATTCATTCTCCATTCGCACCATTCCTTCGTTTATGTTGTTCTCCACCAATAACATTTGTAAAATAATAATATTTGTGATTTTTGTCAATAGTTAAAACATAAAGTATTTTACATCAGCGATTGAACCTCATTTTGATTTGCTACCTAAAAACAAAAAAACCGCATGGGTTTTTTATAGTATGACTCGTTTCTGTTTTACAGACCGTGTCTTCTCTGTGCCTCCCAACAAGCATGTGGTCACCAGAGAATGCATAATAAAATTTGAAAGCTTATGACCAGGAATAGCCTTTTAAATTTTTCAATTGTGCAGTCGTTGCACTTAATTAGAAAAGCAGAAAATTGCAGAATAAATTTGTATGAGATAGCAGAATAATCTACTATCGAAAGAGTGCTTTAATGCTGCCCCAAGTACGTGTCATGCTGCTGATGTTGGGGATGCTGCTGATGTTGGGGATAACCGGTAAGGAATCATTAGATTGCACAGTACCATCTTTGTTTACAACGCGCAACCTATAGTAAAACAGGGTTTTAAATTTTCCCAAGTTATTGTCCACAAATTCATATTGGAATCCGGGTCCTTTAGCAACTTCTCCAATATCGGTAAAGTGTTTGTTATCGGTCGATCTCTCCACAACAAATTTCCGAACATTGTCTTCACTGGAAGTCTTCCAGTGAAGCACAATCTTATCCTGCGCAGGTTCTGCTTTCCATTCAACAATGACAGCATTTGCATACAGGAAGCTAAAGAACGCAACGATAATGACGAGAATTTTAAAAATTTTCATAGCCACGAATCATTTTAACGCTATAATTTAACACAATATTTTTAAAAGTCAAGGCACAAGTTGAAATTATCGAAAAATTTAATATATCGGTCGCGTTCCCATTTCGCCTCCCGACTCTTATGAGCCTGGAGGATGAAAGACCGGCAAGAGACTTTTAAAACCGGTAGCCAACCGAAAAATAGAAAACCTGCTGCTTTCCGGTTAAATTTGCGAAAGCAAAGCGAATGGGTCCCAGCAGCGAATGCCAGCGAAATTTGTAGCGCAGTTCATTCCCCAGGTGAATCATTTGGCGCCCGAACCGTTCTTTCTCGTGCAGTCCGGGAAAATTAAATAAACCGCCCAGGGTAAAAAACTCGGAAAAGGGAAGCGTTAAATCAGCGCTGCCGCCCTCACCTTGTATCCGGTACGTCAGGGCAGAAAATAATGAATAGTACCCTTCCAGGGAAATATAGAAACGGGTAAAGGCTTCGGAGCTTCCCAGTAATCGCTGGTTGCCGGTTTCCCAATACCACCGGTTGTAAATGCCCCGTTCGGGAAAAGGCAATTTATCCCGCTTATCCACTACCGAGCGGAGAATGAGTGAGCGGATGCGGTAAGCACCTCGGTAGGAAAAGGACGGTTCACTGGAAAAAATATTGATATTATCCCAGCGCAATTCCCCGGTAATCGATCCCAGCCGTTCAATCTGCTGCCCAATGACAAACCATACCCCTCTCCGGATGGTCAGGTATCTTCCCGTGCGTTCCAAATCACGATAAAAATTATCCCAGCGCTCTTTGTAATACAACCGCAACCGATAGGTCAACAGTGTTTTAAACAGACGCACGCTGTAAAATTTAAACTCAGCGGTGCGTTCGTTTTCACCGATGGTGCCCCACAGCGAGGCTTTGATGTTGCGTCCTAACAGATTGTCTTCGGCAACCTCCAAGAAAGCCGTCCCTTTCCGCTCCAACGAAGCATTTCCGCCCAGGCGCATCAACAGGTATTTCTTTTCCTTCACTTTAATTATCAGGGTATTTTGGCTGTCTTTTCGAGAAACATACATACTCACCCGGTCGAACAAACCGGTGCTGTAAATATTCCGGATGCCTTCCGAGGCAGCTTTGGCAGTAAATACTTGTCCGGGCTTGGGCGGAAATTCCCGCAGAATGATGTAATCCCGGGTAACCCTGTACCCCTGGATATGGATGCTGTCAATCCGTCCTTCATCGATTTCAATCTGAAGCGTGTCCTGCGCCGGCTGGAAACGGATTGCGGTGACATGGGCAAATGAATAGCCCTTCTGCACATACACATTCCGCAGTTCATCAAGTTTTTCAAACAGAAGGTGGAAATTCAGAACCCGGTGCAGCGGCAGGTCAAGATATCTCCGTAGCAGGGAATCCGGCAGCACACCAAACGTCTTAAATTCAAGATGCTCAATAATCGGGTTCTCCCGCAGGTGAAACTCCACCCGGTAGGCAGAAGGCGTTCCCCACAGAATGACATAGGCATCCGAAAGCAAACCGGTACGATAGAAGCGCTGCAAATCCTGGTACAAATCATACAGGTAAAGACTGTATCCGGACTGTGTAACCATTTCCCGGCTCAGAGTATCCAGTTCGGTGTGCTCCAGCCCGAGAATTTCAATTTCTTCCACTTTACCGAGGTAGCGATTTTCGCCCCAGAGTTTTTTTTGTTTCAATTGAATAAGTGTCCGAATCGAATCAATTTTCCGCAAGGCAGCCTCGTAGCCCGCCTGCACTAATTGGTCTACCTCGGAAAAATCCGAAGCTTTATGTTTTCCCACATTCGGTTCAATCAGCACATCTGCCATTTTGCGGCTTTCCCTGGTCGGCTCCTGCATCATGATGGTGGTTACCTGGTCGGCTAACTGCCAGGGCACCCGCATGTTGTCCGCGGTGCGCAGCGGAGAGGTCACATCCACCGCGATGGTAATATCGGAGCCGTTTTCCCGGGCGACATCCACCGGCAGATTATCCCTGATGCCCCCGTCCACCAGCCACATGCCGTCGCGTTCGACCGGCGCAAACAGCAGAGGAAACGTCACGCTGGCAGTAATTGCTTCCGCCAGGTTTCCGTCTTTCAGCACCACCCGCTTCCCGCTCAGCAGGTCGGTCGTCACCGCCCGAAAGGCAACCCGCAAGTTATCAAAATTATTCGATGCCTGAAAATTCGCTTTCAGCAAACGGGAATAAATAGCATGGAATATTTTCTGCCCCGGTGTGAGCGCCGACGGGATGTAGGGAATCCCTTTATCGAAACGCAATTCCAGAATGTGCCGGCGCGGATTGCTTTTCTGAGACCAGAAAAGGTTCGTGCGGTAATTCTTATCGCTGTAGAGTTCCTGCCAGTCGGTGGTTTTCACAATTTCCACCAATTGGTCCGGAGAATATCCTGCCGCGTAAAAACCGCCAATGATACTGCCGATGCTGCTGCCCACAATCAGGTCAAACGGAATGTGCTTTTCTTCAAATGCCTTCAGGACACCAATGTGGGCAAAGCCGCGCGCACCGCCGCCGCTCAATACCAGCGACACCTTCAAAACACGGGGAAACTGGTAATCCAGGTTGACTAACGGGTACGACCGGGTGGTGTCGTGCGGCAAGGTAATCTTTCGCAGCGAATCAGGTTGCTGCCCAAAAAGGGAACAAGTCAGCAGGAGACTTATCAGGTGTATCAATATTTTGGAATTCACTGCCAGTTTCACACGTACAACCTCAGAAAGACCGGGATTTTCTATTGCTGGTTTGCCGGATTTTGCCGGGAAAGCGTTTCAAAATACAATTTAATCAATTCACGATACTCAGGCGTGTAGCCTTCCTGCAGGGCGTCCATCAGGGCTTTGCGCAACCGGTCTTCTTTGCGCAGCAGGTCCTGCTGCAGTTCTGCCGGCGACCTGACCAGTTTTTGCTTTTCCCACTCCGCCCGGCGTTTTTTGGAATACTCTTTTTCTCGAATGGATTTCTGCGCATCCAGCAGGCGGGAAAGAATCCGCTCCTGCCGCTCGATAACTTTGCGGTCCAACCGCTGCGCTTTTAGTTGCTTTACCACTTCTTCCATTTCTTTTCCCATCTCGCCCAGCCTTCCCAACACGTCCCGCCGGTTGCCCATTTTCTGCGCAAGCTGTTCCATGGACTGGTGAATCATTTCCTGCTGGGCAGCCAGGCGTCCCAGGTCGTCCGGTGACAACTGCATCCGACCGTTCTGCGCTTTCTGGAAAAGGCTCATGCTTTCCTGGTTTAATTGTCCCTGCTGCCCGGCCATCTGCTGCATTTGCTGCATAAATTCCTGGAAGCCGGAAGCCGAGGAAGCCTGCGCCATCTGCTGCATGGAATTCTGCAGTGACAACAGCGCCTGGTTAAATCCCGCCATCGCGCTTCGCTGGGCTTTCGCCGCCCGGCGCACATTGCGGTTCTCCAGTTGCTGGATGGATTTGTTAATGTT
>MVCZ01000045.1 GCA_002049825.1 Candidatus Zhuqueibacterota bacterium 4484_188 | reverse complement strand
AGCAAAGAACTCTTCTTCCGGTTTGGTTTTCATAAAACGTCCATGGACGATATTGCCCGCCAAAGCGGAATGGCAAAACCAAAAGGAAGCCATTTTTGAGGACATTGTTTTCGAAGAGGCGCAAAATTTCATGGACGGGGTTAAGAAAAAGATTCCACCGAACATTTCAGCAGATCAACAAATCCGCATATTCTTAGGGACCATTTACCGGGACCTGACAACGCTCGCCGGCAAAACATCCGGTTTGCCTAAAATAATGTGCGACGACTACCCGCATGGCAAGCCGATTGTTTCCCGGATCGGAAAAATTTTCAGGGAAACCCTCAAACACCCGCCACAGAACGTGACCAAATTGTAGACAATACTATTGACATTATCGCCAACGGAATCAGAAGGAGATAATCCATGCAACCCAGAATCATACTTTTATTTTTCACCACTCTGTTTCTTATCCAGACCGTATCCGCCAAGGATTTCGATCTTGAAACCATTTTGCAACTGGCAAAAGAGAATAATAAGGAGATCAAACTGGCACGCTCCGAGCGCAAAGTCGCCGCAGCAAACCTGAAAGACGCTATTTCTACCGCCCTGCCCCAGGTAAACATCGATGTAGGCTACAACCGAAATTTCCTGGAAAACATTTTCTACTTCACCGTCACCGATTCCAGCGGTCGTCCCCGAACACAAAGTTTCAAGGCATCTTTCCGCAACGAGTACCAGTTGAATGCCACACTGAACCAGACGATTTACGGATTTGGCAAGGTAGGCAATGCAATAAAGGCGGCAAAAATATTTAAAAATTATTCGCAATATCAATATGAAGACCAGTGGCAAAAAATTATAACTAGAGTAAAGAAAGCATTTTACCAGGCGCTGCTGCAAAAAAAGGTGTGGGAAGTTGCCAGGCAATCGGAAAACAGCGCGCTGGAAAACTACCGGAACATGAAGACAAAATTCGAGAGCGGCGTGATTTCGGAATTTGACCTTTTGCAGGCGGAAGTGCGCTGGGAAAATTCGATCCCGGAAACCATGCAGGCGCGCAAATTTTATAAACTGGCAATTAATAATTTGAAGGCGTTGGTTGATGTTCCACTGCGCGAGCAAATGAACCTGGTGGGAAGCCTGGAGAATTTTCCCGAATTGCCCGACACACTGAATTACCGGGAGATATTTTCCCACCGCCCCGACTACAATGCGCTATTACTGGAAAAACAGTTGCAGGAAAAACGGGTCGCCATCGAGAAATCGAACTACCTGCCTACCTTGCTGGGAAACCTGACCTACACTTATGGCGCCAGGTCCGATGCCTTCCGGCTGGAAAACGATAACGACAATATCATCCTGGGGCTGTCATTGCGCATCCCGCTGTTCACCGGCGGGCATACCGGCGCACAGGTGCAAAAGGCAAAAATCGATATGGAGAAAGTGCGAACCCGTATTAACATGGCGAACGATAATATTCGCATCAATTTACAGAATATCATGTTGCGTATGAAAGAAGCACGGCAGCGGATAATCGCCGCAGAAAAAAGTGTCGGTACTGCCCGCCGGGCTTTCGAAATTGCCCGGAGCCGGGTGGAATTCGGTCTGGCTACTCAGCTTGAATTAAAAGACAGCCGTGTTTTTTTAGACCGCGCCCAGCTTAATTACTACACCGCTATCTACGATTACCTGGACGCACGCTTTGACTGGGATCTGGCAACCGGCAACATTCCAACTGAAGAAAGTTCGAACTGATTTACCCATATCCGCTCAGGCATTTTTTTCATAGATGAGGGCTGCCCGGAAAAATAGTCAATCGGAAAATCCATGACGAAAACAGACAACAGAAAGAAAAGAAATAGAAACTTTGGAGGAGAAATGAAAAAGGTACTTTTAATGATGATAATTCCCGTGATGGGACTTTTGCTAAAACCGCTATCAAAACAATGAAGCTAAATCCGCGACCGTTTAATGTGTACATCGAGCTGACCGGCACCCTGGAAGCGCGCAATCACATCCAATTAATCGTGGAAGAAGGCGGGACACTTCGTTCGCAAAGGCGACACCCTCGCCATCCTGGATAACAAAATTTTGGAAGCCACTTATAACGAAGCCAAAGCGTCCCTGCAACAAGCAACATTGGATTATAATAGCAAGAAGGTGCTCTACAGCAAACGCGCCATTTCGGAAAATGAATATTTATCTTCCAAGTATGGTTTGCAACGTGCCGAGGCGGCGTACCAGTTGGGAAAAGCACGCTACAGTAAGCTATTCATCACCGCCCCGCTTTCCGGCTACGTGAACGACCGCTTTTATGATCTGGGTGCTTACGCCATGCCTATGTCACCCATTTTCGATTTCATCGATAATGCTTATATGAAAATAAATGCCGGAATTGCCGAGCGATTTATTAAAGATATTCAAATCGGGACACCGGTGGAAATTTCATTCGATGCGCTCCCCGGAATCGTCAGTCAGGCAAACGTTACCTTTGTGAACCGGAGTATTGATCCGAAGTCCCGAACCTTTAAAATTGAAATTGAAATTCCCAACCCGAAGCGAAAACTGGTTCCGCAAATGATTGCCAACCTGAAGATTCTGCGTCGCTCGTTCACCGATCAGATTGTGATTCCCCTGGATGCGGTGATTGAATCGGAACTGGGGCAATACGTATTTATTACTTCCGGGAATAAAGCAAAAAAGGTAAACATCCGGTACCGCGCGGTGTACGAGGACAGTGTTTTGGCGGATGGCTTAAAACCGGGCGAAGAATTGGTGGTGGTCGGTCAGCAGGAACTAACCGACGGGGATGAAGTCATGGTAGTAAACGAGTAACTTTTTTCATAAGACATAGAATTGAATCAGAAACATTTTGTGCAATCGGCAGCGACGCCCCCTTCACAATTCAAATAAAAAACCGGGTGTTCGGGAAAGCGCTTCCGGCACAACAACAAAACAGATGAGGAAAAAGATGAAAATCTCCAATTGGTCTCTTCCGATTGAAAACAAGCTGAAAGAAATTTCCAAAATTAAGAAAATGACTTCGACCAGTCGCGAAGGATTCAGTAATATTGTGGCTGAGTTTGAATCGGACATCGATATTGACGAAGCGGTGCGGAAAGTGCGGGAAAAAGTCGATCAGGCAAAACCGGATATGCCGGACGACATTGAAGATCCCATCGTCCAGGAAATCAATTTTGAGAACATCCCCATTATGCTGGTCAGCATCACCGGGCAGCAGTCACTGGTTCGTTTGAAAAAAATTGCCGAAAATTTGCAGGACGAATTCAAACAAATTCCCGGCGTGCTGGACGTGAACATCTCTGGTGGGCTGGAGCGTGAGGTGAAGGTCAACCTAAACCCGGCACGGCTGCAGTATTACAAATTGGGTGTGAACGATGTGATTGACGCCATTAAACAGGAAAATACCACCATTCCCGGCGGCTCGGTGGAAAGCGGCAACCTGAAATACACCGTGCGAATTCCCGGTGAATTTTCTTCAATTGATGAATTAAAGAATGTGGTAGTGAAGACTGTTAACGGCTACCCCATTTACGTTCGCGATTTAGCCGATGTGGTTTTTGGCTACGAAGAACAGACCAGTTATTCGCGGCTGGACAAGAAATCGAGCGTCACCCTGTCGATTCAGAAACGTAGCGGTGAAAATATCATCCGCATTGCCGACGAGGTGAAAAATATTCTGGAGAAGGAAAAGGATAAGTTTCCGGCAAAAACCAGTTATGTGATCCTCGCCGATCAATCCAAAGAAATCCGCTCGACGGTAAACGACCTGGAAAACAACATCATTACCGGACTCCTGTTAGTCATTTTAGTATTGTATTTTTTCATGGGAGCGCGCAACGGACTATTAGTCGGCATTGCCATCCCGCTTTCCATGTTGATTTCTTTCATCGTCATCAGCATGATGGGCTACACGCTGAATATGGTAGTGCTGTTTAGCCTGATCCTGGCGCTGGGAATGTTGGTGGACAACGCCATCGTCATCGTGGAAAACATTTACCGCCACCATCAGGAAGGCAGCGGCTTAATGAAAGCCGCTCGCGATGCCACCGATGAAGTGGGAATGGCAGTGTTTGCGTCCACGGTAACCACATTATTTGCTTTCGCACCAATGATTCTCTGGCCGGGAATTATCGGTGAATTCATGAAGTACCTGCCAATCACCCTGATCATCACCCTGTCCTCTTCGCTGTTTGTGGCGTACGTGTTTAACCCGGTGCTTTCTTCTTCATTTTTAAAATTAAACGAAAAGACGTCCCTGCTGCCCGGTGACCGGCTTTTGCAGAAACTGATTGTTCATTACGAGAAATCGCTGCGCTGGACTCTGAATCATCGTAAGACAACGCTCTGGCTGACTTTTGCGGGTTACATCGGCATTTACATTGTTTACGGGCTGTTTAATAATGGCGTTGAATTTTTTCCGGACCTCGAGCCCAGTCAGGCATGGATAAAAGTTGATGCACCTATCGGTACACGTTTAGAGACTTCGGATAAAATTCTTCGCCAGATTGAAAAGCGAATTCTGGACACACCGGATATGGAACATTTTGTCACCGAAGTTGGTGGCGTAACCGATGCTTTCGACTTTGGCGGCGGCGGCGGTTCACCGCACAAGTCCCAGATAACCATCGATTTCCTGGAACAATACGAGCGAAAACATAACACTTTCAAGACACTGGAAAAAGTGCGGGGTGAATTAACCGATATTCCCGGAGCACGTATCGACGTGACTAAACCCCAGGAAGGACCGCCCACCGGCAGCGCGGTGGAAATCCAGATTAAGGGTGAAGACTTTCGCGTGCTGGAAGAAATTTCAAACCGGATTCAGCGACTTATCCGCAACGTGCCGGGGCTTACCAAGCTGAAAGACAATTACGAAAAGGGACGTCCGGAACTGAACATCCGCATCAACCGGGAAAAGGCAGCGCTCCTGGGGCTTAACACCGCCATGGTCGCCAGCACTATCCGAACCGCTGTTAACGGCACCAAAGCGTCCGAATATCGCATGGGACAGGATGAATACGATATTACCGTGCGCTTCAGTAAAGATTTCCGCAAAAGTTACAGCGACCTGTTGAACCTAACCATTTTCTACGAAGGTGAGCATATTCCGCTGGCAAACGTGGCACATGTCGGGTTTTCCTCCGGGCTGAGCACCATCAATCATGTGGACGGCGACCGGGTGGTTACCATTACCGCCGACGCTTTCGGGCGGAGCTCAGCCGAAGTCCTGTCTGACGTTAAACACCGACTGACCAATTTCACAACGCCGGAAGGCTACTCCCTGACCTATGCCGGACAAAATACCGAACAGGCAGAGGCTTCGGCATTCCTAATGCGGGCGTTCCTGATCGCCATCCTACTCATTTTCTTTGTGCTGGTCACCCAGTTTAATTCAGTATCACTTCCTTTCGTAATTATGATTTCCGTGTTACTTTCCTTCTTTGGCGTATTTTTCGGATTGCTGGTAACATTCAGCCCGTTCGGGATTATTATGACCGGTATTGGCATAATATCGTTAGCCGGGGTAGTGGTGAATAATGCCATCGTCCTGATTGACTATATTCAGCGACTTCGGGCAAAGGGACTGGACAAAATGCAGGCAATTATTCAGAGCGGTAAAACCCGCCTGCGTCCGGTTATCCTGACTGCTGTCACCACCATTCTGGGGCTTATTCCCCTTACCGCCGGAATCAATATCGACTTTATCGGGTTGTTCAAAGGTGATTTCTCGAAATTCATCCAGTTTGGTGCGGAAAGCTCGCAGTGGTGGAGTAACATGGGCGTGGCGGTCATTTTCGGTTTGCTGTTTGCCACCGCTTTTACCCTGATTATCGTGCCGGTGCTCTATTACATTCTCAGCGATGCGGTAGAGACCGCGATTGAAAAAATTAAAATGAAATTGAAACCGAAATCTGCGCCGGTAACTGAAGAAGGGTAAATCTGCCCAATAAATCCGCTGGGTCGGATTTTTACGTGGAGAGTTACTCACCAATTTACAGGTGGGCGGCAAATCCGGAAAACAAAACAGTAACCTATTTACCAAAATAGTTACTTACGTATTGTAGCAGAAATTATAAATCTTTTAGATGTCTAACTAATTCGCTAAGAATGTTTTTCAAAATTACCAAACCCTGGTAATAGGGTACTCATCAAATTTAATATCTGAGGTAAGCAATGGTAAATTATCTTCAATTGATTGAGAAATGATGAGTCTATCAAAAGGATCCCTATGATGGAACGGAAGCTGTTCGACTCGGTAAATGTGAGAAAGTTCAATTTTTAATATTTCAATATCATTCCCAATTATGTGTTTCTGGGTAAAATCTTCTAATGTCTCATTCAAATACAATTTATTCAGACTGATTTTTATTGCCATTTCCCACAAGCTGGCGATACTTAGATATAATTCATTTTCTGGATTTAAAAATATATCCTTTACTTTTTATGTCAGATGTCGGTCATCGGTAACAATCCATAATAAAGCATGTGTGTCAATTAAATATTTCATCACATGTATTCCTTAAAATCATCTAAGGGTTTATCAAAATCGGGCGCAATCTTCACCTGTCCCTTGGCTGTTCCAATCTCTCGTTTTAGCTTGGATGTGTTATATTGAACCATCTTTACCACCGGTTTATTTCCTTTGGCAATTACCACTTCTTCGCCATTCATAACTTTTTTGACAAGTTTCGAAAGATTTGTTTTTGCTTCGTGGATATTTACAAGAAACATAAAATCACCTCAAATTCACTTAGTCATATATATGACCAGGTTCGTTAATTGTTCCCTCTTTAAAAATTCAATAACAATTTTGCAGTCTCTCCACGAAAACCTAATGAAACGAATTCTCCAAGTAATGTCCATCTGTAAAGTAGAATTAAATCCCCTTCATCATGGCAAAATATTTCTGCACTTCTTTTTTAACAATTGAGGAAAGTAAAATAATGGCAATCAGGTTCGGGATGGTCATGAAGGTAATCACCATATCCACGAAATGCCAAACCAGGTCAATTCCCCAGATTGAGCCCAGGAAAACAAACAGCCCGAAAACAAGCTGGTACACTTTCAGGTATTTTTCGCCAATCAAATATTCCACCGCGCGATTTCCGTAGTAAGACCAACTGATGATGGTGGAGAAGGCAAACAGAATCAATCCGCCGGCAACAATGTGCTGCCCTATATCCGAGAGACCCAGCGGGGTGAGTCCCCGGGCAAAGCCTTCCACGGTCATCCCGACGCCCTTCACTCCGCTGGTCCAGGCACCGGTAAGGATGATAACCAGTGCAGTGAGCGAACAAATAATCAGGGTGTCCACCAGCGGGCCCACCGAAGCAACCAATCCTTCCCGCACCGGGTATTTGGTTTTCGCCGCGGCGTGGGCAATTGCTGCCGACCCCTGCCCTGCCTCGTTGGAAAATAGCCCCCGCGCCACGCCAAAACGCAGGGTCATAATAAATGCCGAACCGATGAAACCTCCCGCCGCCGCCGTTCCGGTGAAAGCATTGGTAAAAATCAGGTAGAATGCCGCAGGGATTTTATCAATCGACATCAAAATAACAAGAATTGCACTGGCAAAATACATCACCGCCATAAACGGCACCAACCGCGCAGTCACTTCAGCAATCCGTTTAATCCCGCCCACGATGACCAGTAAAACCAGGGAAGTGATGACAATTCCGGTTGCCACCACCGGTATTCCGTAATTGGAGCGCAGCACGTCGGCGATGGAATTTGACTGCGCCATGTTCCCGGTGCCCATGGAACAGAGGATGGTTGCCCCGGCAAATACCACCGCCATTACTTTGGCAAAGGAGCCCAATTTGCTTTTTAAGCCCAATTCCATGTAATACATCGGACCGCCGGAGATGGAGCCGTCTTCGTGCACCTTGCGAAAAAGGAACGACAGGGTGCATTCCACAAATTTGAGTATCATTCCCAGAAATCCGGTGACCCACATCCAGAAAATCGACCCCGGTCCGCCGAAATAAATCGCCAGCGCTACACCCACAATATTGCCGGTACCAATAGTTGCCGACAAAGCGGTGGTCAGCGCCCGGAAATGGTTAATATCGCCGGTGTCTTCCGCTTTGTCGTATTTGCCACGAATCACCGCAATGGAATGTTTTAATTTGGTCACATGTAGAAATCTGAATTTAAACGCAAAAAACAGACCGGTAGGGATAAGCACTGCCAGCAGCAGATATCCTCCCACATATTCATTGTAGCCAACAATAATCCGGTCTGCAACATCCAAAATTCCCTGCATACATACCTCGTCTTTTTCGGTTCAGGTTGTTTTGTTTCCTCCCTGGCAGAGTATGTTCTTTTTTAATGTCAGGCGCAAAATAAACAATTCATTTTGGTAAAGAAATCGGCGATATCAACAGTTTGGGATGTTGATATCATTTTTTGTGAGAAAAGCGGAAAAGCTCCCGCAACACCGCGCCGGCAACCGCACGATGCTGAAAACCAAAATGCGCAAACTCGTCCCTGCCGGCGCCGGTGTAGACCAACGCCAATGTTTGTTTGGCGGGGAGTATTTTTCCACTGTGGTAAATGCCCCAGATTTGTCCGTCGTAGGGCGAACGGATTTCGATATTGTTAATAGTGCCTACCGGTTCATTTTGCCGGACCTTTTCCCCGATATTTTTCCCGGAGACAAAAAGTCCTTCCAACGGAGCCGAAATTTCTTCAAACGGGTGGTGGAAAAAATGCCGGTCTAACGGAGGACGGCTTGGCGG
>MVCZ01000044.1 GCA_002049825.1 Candidatus Zhuqueibacterota bacterium 4484_188 | reverse complement strand
CGGGCATACAGGGTGGTGCAGGGACAAATAATTTCCACAAAAGAGAAGCCTTTTTTCTGAAACGCCTCACCGATGGATTTGGTCAGGCGGCGGACATGCAGCGCAGTCCAGCGGGCAACATAGGTCGCACCGCAGGAGGCAGCCAACAGGGGCAGGTTAAAAGGATGCTCATAATTTCCGTAGGGAGCGGTGGTTGCAATTGCGGTGGGCGGGGTGGTTGGCGCTAATTGTCCGCCGGTCATGGCGTAGATAAAATTGTTAATGCACAGTACAGTAATATCGATATTGCGCCGGGCGGTGTGAATAAAATGATTCCCGCCAATGGACACCAGGTCGCCGTCGCCGCTGAAAACCACCACGTGTAAACGGGGATTGGCTAATTTGAGCCCGGCGGCAAAGGGAATTGCCCGCCCGTGGGTGGTGTGGAACGAATCCAGCCGGATGTAACCTGCAATCCGCCCGCTGCAGCCGATTCCCGAAACCACGCAAATATCTTTGCGCGGCACATTCACTTTCTTCATCGCCTCGATAAAACAGGTCACCGCGGTGCCGATGCCGCAGGTTGGGCACCAGATGTGCGGAATCCGTTCCATGCGCAGCCAGGGTTCCAGCGGGTGTTCAAGATTGTTTTCCTCGACACTAATGAGCTTGCGTTTCCGTTTTACTTTTTCTGCTTCATCCACTTTCATTGGTATGCCTCCTTAATTGCCTGGTAAATCGTTTCGGGGGGATGCACCGTGCCGCCGCCGTGGGGCACCAGGATGGTTTTGCACTTCCCGGCGGCACAGCGTTCCACTTCCCGCACCACCTGACCGTAATTCATTTCCGGCATCACAAACGCTTTCACCCGGGAAGCCAGCCCGCGGATTCGCTGTTCGGGGAACGGCCAGACGGTCAACAGCCGCATTCTGCCGATATTTTTCATCCCGGCTTCTTGCGCCAGTTGGATGCCGCGCAACGCCACCCGGGAAGTAATTCCGTAAGAAATCACCACCACCTCGGCATTTTCCATGTTTTCTTCTTCAATGATAAAAATCTTTCCGGCGTTTTTATTGATCTTATCTAATAGCCGGTGTACACATTTTTCCTGCATTTCCCAGCTCATATCCGGGTAGCCACGTTCGTCGTGGGTCAGACCGGTCACGTGGAAAAAATAGCCGTCGCCGGCTTTTACCATTTCCGGCACCAGGTCTTCCTGGTAGGCGTAGGGTAAATATTCTTCCGGTTTCTTTTTGGTAAAGCGCCGGGGAAAGATTTCAATTTCTTCAGCCGGGGGAATTACCACCTTCTCGGTCATGTGTCCCACGCACTCATCCATCATCACGAAAGTGGGCACCCGGAACTGTTCGGAAAGGTTAAAGGCGGTGATGGTCAGGTCAAAACATTCCTGCGGAGAATTGGGGCTGAGGGCAATGATTTCGTAATCGCCGTGGGAACCCCAACGTACCTGCATCATGTCTGCCTGCCCGGGCAGGGTTGGCAGCCCGGTGGAGGGACCGCCGCGCTGGACATTGACGATCACGCAGGGAGTTTCCAGCATCGCTCCCAGGCCGATATTTTCCATCATCAGGGAAAAACCGGGACCCGAGGTGACGGTCATCGATTTCACCCCCGACCAGGCGGCACCAACCACCGCCGCTATCGAAGCCAATTCGTCCTCCATCTGGATGAAAATGCCACCGACCAGGGG
This sequence comes from Candidatus Zhuqueibacterota bacterium 4484_188, assembly GCA_002049825.1. Classification (GTDB taxonomy): domain Bacteria; phylum Calditrichota; class Calditrichia; order RBG-13-44-9; family RBG-13-44-9; genus 4484-188. The sequence continues at coordinate 8,468 of MVCZ01000044.1, read as the reverse complement.
AAATCTTTCGGAAATCCGTTCGGCGACCTCGGTTGATGGTGTAATGGGATACCCGGCGAAAAACCGGCAGCCGGCAGCCAATGCCCCCTCGGCACAGGCTTTATCGCCGTCTAAATAATGTTCACCGGTGAGCACACCGGCAGGATCAGCTTTCATGGTCCACCTCCTCTTCTTTTAGCACACAAAATATAGCAAATTCCGGACAGAGCATTTCGCAGAGCTGGCAGTGCACACACAGCGCACCATTGGTAACAATCGGTGGATGATACCCCTTGGCATTGAATTCGGAGGAAAGCTCTAAAATACCCTTCGGACAATATTCCACGCAGAATCCGCAGCCTTTACAGCGTTCCCTCATAATATGCACTTCGCCGTGCGGAATTTTTACCCGGTCAACATCTAATGGTGTGCGCCAATACTTCATAATTTACCTCGATGGATTTTAGTGAAAAAATACTTAACACTTTATCAAAAATTCGTGCTACTTACTTTCACAAAAGCAATCCGAAACGAAAGGTAATTCGAGTGTAAGTGTCAGTTCGCGAAAACAAGAGGAAAAGGCAGCCTCGGAGGAGGATCAACAAGTCATCAAACTGTGAATCCCATTGTGGAAAATCGCTTCCTTATTTCATTCAAAGTGTTTGAGCGTTTCAAAATTCAGAAAAGAAAACTGAAATAAGCAAAGTTTTCCTTCATCAGTTCAATCTTCACTAAAATGTAATAATTATAATGATATTTGTCAACAGAATAGTGATTATTTTAATAATATATCATTTTTTTCAGTCCCGCAATTCCCTCGCAACCGGCAAACCTGTCTACAAACCGGTTGGTTTTCCGGGTTACTTTCCGGCAAAACACTGCAAAATCAACCGAAACCCGGCTTTCTGTTTTGCGGCACAAAACCCGTCGTACTGCGGGCAGCGCATGAAACAAATTCTGTAAATCGAATCACAATCTGCCGCCTTAATTGGCAAAAAGATTTTCCCGATAGCGCAATAATATTTGTATTTATCATCTTTATTGCTTATATTATTATGTGATTGAATATATAAATTCACTATCGAATCCAATATTATTCCGATTGCTTTAAACTACTTACTCAGCTCCCCAACGCGAACAACTGCTCGATTTGTTCCCCCGGTTCCGGAATCCCCTTGCTTGTACCAGAATTTTTACCCTGATTTATGTTCATAATTCCTGGAGGTTTTATGGAGGAATATCCCAAAAAAGTAAAATTGAAAAACGGGACCCAGGCAACTTTACGGCTTTTGGAAAAGAAAGACCTCAATTTGTTGATCCGGTTTTTTCAATCCCTTCCCTTGGAGGATCGACTCTACTTGCGCAGCGATGTAATGGACAAAGAAAATATTCTGAAGCGTTTTGGAAAATTAGACTACCGGTTTATTTACCCGGTTATTGCGTTTCTCAATCAAGAAATTATTGCCATCGGCACCTTATTCCGGGCAGAATTCGGCTGGATGCGCAACTTAGGTGAAATCCGTTGTGTCGTTGCCCGGGAACACCAGCGCCAAGGTTTGTGCACCATCCTGGTGCGGGAATTGTTTCTCTACGCCGTTTCCACGGATTTGTTTAAAATTCAGGCTGAGATTATGGAAGACCAGGAATCTGCCATTACCGCCTTCCACCGGATGGGATTCGAGCAGGAAGCGGTCCTGAAAAAACATGTCACCGATATTAACGGAAAACGGCGCAACCTGGTGATTATGAACCTGGATATCGAAGACCTGTGGTCCCTGCTGGAAGATTTCACCTACGGGAAAACATACATCATCTGACTCAGCCAAAACATCCGCCGGCTAAAGATCAAAACAATGGAAACTACTATTTCGCTGTTGGCTATTGGCTGTTGGGTTAATAGCCAATAGCGAGACAATGGCAAGAGGAGAAACATCATGTATGAAGAGATTCGCAAACCCCGGCTTTTAAGAAATATGCCGCTGTTGCTTATTCGTGCCCTGCCTCCTATTTATTACTTCTGCCGCTTTGCCGGAAAGGAAGTAGATACCAGGGCACAAGTTGTATTCGAATCTCACCTGAGCTACCTGGCAAAGGCAGTGGAACTTCTTGGTAACGCTTTAAACAGCGAAGAATTTCGCCGGGTGAAACCGGTGTTTTCGGAATTGCAGAACGCACCCGCTCAAACCGCGCCCGGGAGATTCGAGAAAATTACCATCGAACTTGCTCGGTTGTGCACAAAATTCGAAAAGAAAATTCAGCCCATTTTAAAACAAAAAAGAGTCGAATTGGTTCAATTGTATCTGAACAATGTACAGAGGCTAAAAGTTCTGATTGTCGACAATAACGATGAGGCGGGTAGGGTGGACAAACTGTCCTCAATTTTAGAGAATTTTTGCTACTACCGTGTCGACCGGACTACCCCCGACTCGCCGGAATATGCCAGCAGACTCGCCGGAATATGCCAGCAAACTCATCGCGGCTGATTTTGTGCTTTTTTCTTCCACTCACCCCCCGCAAATTCATGACGAGGTAAAGGCGCTGAAAACTTACCGAAAACCGGGGCTGGCGCTCGCTACCATTGAAATCGGCGACGTGGCGGACAAGCAGTCCATTCGTCACGGCGCGCAACTTCTAAGAAACGGCTTTCAGGTGCTCTTCAAGGTGTTTACCCCCATCCGGCTATTTACCAGCATCGATAAAATATATATGAAACCCTGAAACAGGTAAGCCTGTCTTTCGTGCAGGGAGGAGATTGCTTCGTTGTGGCACTCCTTGTGGCATACCACAGGCACAAGTCGCCACCACTATGTGGCAATGACCACTAAATATTCAAAACCTGCTGTTTCCGAACGGACAGTAAACAGAAAAGAAATTTATGCTGGTGCTGGCGGGGGGACTCGAACCCCCACGGGCGTCTCGCCCACTGCCCCCTCAAGACAGCGTGTCTACCAATTCCACCACGCCAGCGGGAAGTTATTTCGGCGGGTTCTCAGCCGGAGTTTGCTGCTGCGGGGACGGCTCACCGGTCTGGATTGGCGCCACAGGAAGCGAAGCAGGTTGCGATTGTGTCTGCTGCCGTTGTTTTTGTAATTCCTGCTGAACCACGCTTCGTGATTGTCCGGCTGTCGGTCTGCCAATTAAACCGATCATAAGGCACAGCAACAAGTACAAAGTTGCCAGAACGGTGGTCGCTTTCTGTAAAAAATTCGCTGCGCCGCGCGGCCCAAAAACACCGCCGCCACCCATTCCGCCAAAAGAAGCAGCTAAACCACCGCCTTTTGCCGATTGCATCAGAATGCTAACAGTCATCAACACTGCCACTAAAACAAATAAAAAAATCAAAATGCCATACATATATTTTTTTCCTCCAGGAATACAAACCTAAATTTTAGCTTGCAAATATAATGGTAACTAATAAATATTTCAAGCGGTTTTTCAAATGTGGCGAAAAACCTTAGCAAAGGGTGGAACATGATTCTAAATGGTTGGCAATCTTACAACCCCCTTTCGGTTTCCCCCTTAGTAAGGGGGAAAAGAAAGGGGTTGCTTCAAAATATTAAGTTTCCTGACCATGTTTCCGCTCATTGGTGAATTATTACAAGATCATGTAATAAAACGTTACTGTTTTGCCATGAAATAATTTAAAAAAAACAGCGTTTCGCTTTTTTACCTGAGTACCAGAAAGAGGGAATTCCCAACGGGTGAACAAACAAGTCGAACAAAAATTAGCTAATCTCAGCAAAATGCCCGGGGTTTACCTGTTCAGAGATTCCACCGGGAAAGTGCTGTATGTGGGCAAAGCAAAAAACCTCCGCAACCGGGTGCGCAGCTATTTCCAATCGGGCAAAAACCTGGACCCCAAAACACAGGTGATGGTGGATAAAATCCGCGACCTGGAAACCATCATCGTGGATAACGAACTGGAAGCGCTGGTCCTGGAATCGAATCTGATTAAAAAATACAAGCCGCGCTACAACGTAAACCTGCGGGACGATAAAAGCTATCCCTATATTCGTATCACCAACGAACCGTTTCCACGGATTTTTGTAACCCGAAAAATTGTCAGGGACGGTTCCAAATACCTGGGTCCCTACACTGATGTTAAGAACCTGCGATTTATTATAAAAGCGGTGCGAAAAATCTTCCCGGTACGTTCCTGCAAATATTACCTGGACGACGATGTGATTACCGCCAAAAAGGTGAAAGTGTGCCTGGATTACCACATCAAGCGCTGCCAGGGACCATGCGAAGGTCTGGTAAGCGAGCAGGAATATCAACGGATGATCCGCCGGGTTGAGCAATTTTTAAAGGGCAAAACGCGTAACCTGCTGCAGGAATTAACCGAAGAAATGACCGAAGAATCAAAACGTCTCCATTTCGAAATTGCGGCACGTCTGCGCGACCAGATTCGCATGATCGAAAATTATTATTTTACCGCTCCCAAAGTAGTGATCCACGATTTTGAAGATCGGGACGTGATTGCGCTGGCGCAGGAAGCGGAAGACGCCTGCGCAGTAGTGTTCAAAATCCGGGACGGCAAGATAGTCGGTCGTCAACATTTCTACCTGACCGGCGTTGAGGACAAACCCGAAACAGAAACCCTGGAAAAATTTCTACAGCAATATTACCTGGAAAATGATTTTACGGCAAACCAGGTGTTCCTGCCCTTCGAATTGGGTTCGTCGCAAAAACTGCTCAGCGACTGGATGTCCCGGCGCGCCGGGCATAAAATCGAACTTCTGGTGCCGCAAATTGGCGAAAAGAAAAAGTTAATTGGTTTGACCCAGAAAAATGCCCGCTATTTGTTAGATGAACTCCTTCTGCAAAAACTGAAACGCAAGGAAGGAGCGGCTTACAACGTGCGCATGTTGCAAAAAGATTTAAAACTGGAATCGCCTCCCCGGCGAATCGAGGCTTTCGACATTTCCAATTTTCAGGGCAAGAACGCCGTGGCGTCGATGGTTTGTTTTATCAACGGGAAACCGCACAAGAGCGATTACCGTCATTTTAAAATTCGCAGCAAAGAAACCCCGGACGATTTTGCCATGATGCGCGAAGCGGTGTTCCGCCGCTACAAAAGAGTTTTGGAAGAGAAGAAACCGCTGCCCGATCTTATCTTGGTGGATGGTGGGAAAGGGCAGCTCTCCAGCGCACTAAAAGTGCTGCGTTCCCTGGGATTAGACCAACAGCCGGTCATCGGGCTGGCAAAACGCCTGGAAGAGGTTTTTCTTCCCGGGCACAGCGAGCCGCAAAATATTCCCAAACGGTCGGCAGGGTTAAAACTATTGCAGCACATCCGGGACGAATCGCACCGCTTTGCCATCACCTATCACCGCAAATTACGCCAGAAACAGACTCTGAAATCTCCGCTGGATGATGTGCCGGGAATCGGTCCCCGGCGGAAAGAACATTTGTTGAGAACTTTCGGTTCATTGAAAAAAATCAGGGAAGCGAAAACCGAAGATTTAATCTCCCGCGGGAAACTGCCGGCAGCCCTGGCTGAGCGACTAAAAAAATATCTCGGGGGATGAACAGCCGGCCGGTTGCCCGGACACGCTGATTTCCTCATTGAAAAACATCATTTTTTCCCCTGCCATTATCAAAAATCGCCGTACGGAGAACACTTTGATCGGTTAAATTCCGAGAAGCACTGTCACCCCACTTGATTTTGCAAAAAAAATATCATATATTTCTTAGCTTTATTAATTGATTAAATAAAAGAATTGGATTTTCTATGAAAAACAAAATCAACGATATTCATTTGCAGGATCGAAACGGAGAACCGGTATTCCGGATTGGCATTATTGAAAACCAGGAGTACCTGGATTTCCGTGTGGACGGAACCTTTTCCATTTACGACGGCGCAGGCAACCTGCTTAATTCAAAAATCAAATCGAATCTGAAGTGGCGGGTAAAAATCAGTGAAAGCCGCCCGGGCAGCGAAGTATTCCACCTTATCCTGTTCGAAAGCTACAACTACGAACGGGCACAAAAGCAACTGGAGATTGCCCGGCAGGTTGATCCGGAAACGGTTATCGAAGTTTTAGGCGGCGACATTTATTTAGCCGACCGAAAAATTAACAATAACACCAAATACATCCTGGTGTCGGGAACCTATCAAAACAAGCTGGCGGCAAAAAAAGAGTGCAAGCGTTTTGAACCGGAATTCAACCCTACAGTAATGAAAGAAACGGTGAAGCAACCCCGCGGACTATTGGAATTTTTCGATGCGGAATATGACCATTCCGGCGAAACTAAAACCTCCTTTAAAATTGTTCCCCAAAAAGTGGAAACCAAAACCCACCTTTATAATATTAAAAGCTACGATGAGATTTTACAGAAAGAACGCTACGAGGACCGGGTGTACAACGGGTCAATTGAATTTCGCATGGACAACCGAGGGAAGCTAATGGTGATCAGCGAGATTCCCCTGGAGTCCTATTTAAAGCGGGTCATTTACTCGGAAATCGGCACCGACCTGCCGGTGGAATTTATCAAAAGCCTGGCAATTGTTTCCCGCAGCGAAGTTCTGGCGCGGGTGAATCACAAACACCTGGGCGATCCGTTCGATATGTGCGATTGGGGACACTGCCTGCGCTATTACGGGCAGGATTTTAACGACGAGAATATCGAAACCGCAGTGGAGGAAACCCGCGGGCAGGTGATTTATACCGACAAAAATATTTGCAACGCTTTTTTCAATTTAATCTGCGGCGGACACACCGAAGACGCCAGCGGAGTGTGGGAAATAGACGAAACTTCGCAAAACCACGCGAAATTCGACGGCAAAAAACAGCCAAAGGAATTTGCGCACCTGGAAGACGAAGACACAGTGCGAAAGTGGATTCTGACCCGGCCCGATGCCTACTGCAACCTGTTCGGACGCCAGGTGCCCAAGTCGCTGGAGCAATATAAAAAATATTTCCGTTGGGAAGTGGATTACACCCGCAAAGAGCTGGAAGACATCATTCGCAAGAAAACCGGTGAAGACATCGGTGTACTTTTCGACATCGTGCCAATTCAGCGGGGGCGCTCCGGTCGGCTGAAAGAAATTGAGTTAATCGGAAGCCTGAAAAACTATCGAATTCGGGACGAACTGAAGATTCGCGAATCACTCTCCCGGGATTACCTGGAGAGTTCCTGTTTTATTATCGAGAAAGAACTTGATGATGTTGGCACCCCGATTACATTCAATTTCATCGGCGCCGGTCAGGGACACGGCGTGGGCATGTGTAAAACCGGCGCTGCCGTGATGGCGCTGGAAGGCTATAAATGGCGGGACATTCTGAAACACTATTTCGAAAGCTGCCACATTGAATCCATTTACCAGGATTAAAACCAAAAAAGGGGCAAATTCGGGGTAACGGAAAAGCACACACCCGGGAAACAGTGCAAACACAAAAAGGAAACGGGATGAAAGAAATCATTGAAGAACGCATTACCGAAATGAACAAAATCCTGGAAAACTTACGAGGTTTTCTTTGACATCGTTACACGGGAAGCGGAAATTTCAGAACTGGAAAAGAAAACCAACAACCCCGGTTTGTGGAACAACCCTGAAAAAGCGCAGGAGTTGCTGCGGGAACTGAGCAATAAAAAGGACCTGGTAGCTGAATGGAAAAAATACCGCAAGGAACTCGACGACCTGTCTTTGATGCTGGAAATGACCCTGGAAGAGGATTCGCCGGAATCGCTTAAAGAACTCGAACAGGAAAGCAAGACGCTGTTAAACCGGATTAAACGGCTGGAAATCCGCGGTCTGCTTTCCGAGCCTGCCGATAAAAAAAATGCCATTTTAACCATCCATCCCGGCGCCGGCGGTACCGAGTCGCAGGACTGGGCGCAAATGCTGATGCGCATGTACCTGCGCTGGGCGGATATCCATAATTACAAAACCGAAATTTTAGACCTGCTGCCCGGGGAAGAAGCCGGCATTAAAAGCGTGACCATCGAGGTGAAAGGCGAATACGCCTTCGGCAACCTGAAGGTAGAAAGCGGCGTGCACCGGCTGGTTCGTATTTCGCCCTTCGATGCCAGCGGACGACGGCACACTTCTTTTGCCTCGGTTTTTGTTATCCCCGAGGTGGACGATGAAATCGAGATTGAAATTAATCCCAATGATTTGCGAATCGACACCTACCGCGCCAGCGGTGCCGGCGGTCAGCATGTAAACCGTACCGATTCTGCGGTGCGCATTACCCATTTACCCACCAATATCGTGGTAACCTGCCAGAACGAGCGCTCCCAGTTTAAGAATAAAGCCAACGCCATGAAAATCCTTAAAGCCCGCCTTTACAAGAAAAAGTTGGAAGAGGAAGAAGCGCAAAAGAGAAAATTGGAAGATTCCAAGACCGGAATTAGCTGGGGCAACCAGATTCGCTCCTACGTGTTTCATCCCTACAACATGGTGAAAGACCACCGCACCGACTACGAAGTCACCGATACCCAGCGGGTGATGAATGGAGAAATCGACGATTTTATCTACGCCT
>MVCZ01000043.1 GCA_002049825.1 Candidatus Zhuqueibacterota bacterium 4484_188 | reverse complement strand
CCGGCGGAAAAATATTCGGCTTAGAACTCGAAACCGGAGACTGATTCCGGGTATTCGGATTTCCGCTGCTTGGAATTTTGTTTTTGGATATTGGAATTTATTTGATATTTGGAATTTCCTGCCCCGTTCCTGCACCTTTTTAGTCGTCCCTGCTGGGGCTCTTTACTCTCTGGTGTGCGTACATTCCCCACCGATGAATCGGCGGGCTATTTTCAGCCATCCCTGTCGGGATTTTTTTCAGCAAAACCGTCCACCTGGGATTTTGACGCGAACTGTCCCAAAGGGACAACCGAAAATAGCCCCGGCATTCATGCCGGGGAAATATTGTCCGTTTTACCATAAAGTCCCAAAAGGGACGAATGAAAGAACACCCGGGCAAATGAAAGTGCGTTTACAGCCGGCGGAAAAATATTCGGCTTAAAACTCGAAACCGGAGACTGGTTCCGAGAATTCCGATTTCCGTTGTTTGGAATTTGGTTTTTGGATATTGGAATTTATTTGCGATTTGATATTTGTTATTTGGTATTTCCTGCAAATCTTCCGTTCATTTTCAGTCGTCCCTAATGGGACTTCATAAAAAATTTCAACGCTCGCCAATAAATAATGTCTTTCAATTCTACGTTTGTTTTTCGTTCAGGCCTTAAATATATTTCCGCCAATGTAAATTCTATTCAACCTGGTTTTGATCAATCTCCACGCCCCCCACCGGAAAAACTTCGAACTGGAGCACATTTTCCCGACTGCCATCGTCGTTGTATTGATACTCCCATAAATTATGCCGGCGGAATTCAGGATGATAGACCGGCGGGGTGTACGGTCTGCCGCCAAGGTAGCGGAAGCGCAGACTCACCTCCACTTCATCAGCAAGCGGTAAAATCCAGGAGGTTGCTTTGTACCACCATTTGTTCTTTAACGCTTGGTACCAGGTGTGCAAATTGAGCCGCATTTTGTATCCGCCGATAAAAGTGAAAACATCCCGGTAATCGTAATCCCAGTTGTAGTAGGTGCCAAAGCGCGGGTCTTTTGCACGGGCATGTGAATGGGAATAACTGACGGTAGTGGAAAATTTGCCGGTCAATTTTTTCTGAAAAAACAGCTCGATTCCTTTTGCTTCGCCCCGCCCGGCATTTACCCGCTCTCCCTGGAAGTCGTCAAACGGATCGGCGGTAGTCAAGCTGCGCAGTACCGGCACATCGTAATAGGATTTATAATACGCTTCCAGGGTAAACTTGATATCTTCCCGGAGCAATTTCTCAAATCCAACCACATACTGGCGGGTATATTTGTTTTTCAGATACCGGTTTTTCGGGTTTGCGGTTAGTGCTAAGTAGGCGGGCGACTGGTAATGTACGCCGTAAGCAAAGTTCAGCGTGGTTCTGGCGCCCAGAGAATAAGAGAAGCCCAACCGCGGGCTCCAGGAGGAGAATCGATTGTAATCAAAATAATCGTAGCGCAGCCCGCCGGTGAAACGCATTCTTTTCAGCAGGTCAATCGACATTTGAACGTAGACTGCCTCTTTTCTCGATTGCACTTTTTGCTTATCGAACCAGCCGGGATAGCTGCGGAAAATGCTGTCCGGTGGAGCACCCGGTTTCGAGTACCAGAAAATAGTATCCGGTTCCAGCCACAGGTTGTGATGGAAATCTGCGATTTTATGAGAAGCGCCCCAGTTCAATTTCAGCATTCGGTTTGCCTGGTACACAAAGTCGGTTTTAAACTGGTACTCGGTTTCAGTGGAGTTGTTCTGAAAATAGGTGTCTCTGCCCGGCAGGCGGTAGACGTCTATTTGCCATTTATTTTGAGTGGTAGCAACTGTTGTGGTTGAAAACATATTCTTTGACCAGAAGGTCTGCAGGGTTGCCCCGGTGGCGTACTGGTCACCGGCGTAGTCCACATTTTCCGCACCACGAGTATAGCCACCAGTGCCTTCGTTCTCAATTTTTATCTTATCGGCGCCGTAAATACCGTTGAGCAGCAGCTTGTTTTTTCGGTTGAGTTGCAGGGTGACCTTCCCCTGCAAATTATAATATTTGGGAACGGCGGTGAGTCCGGTCGAGCGAATAATCAAGTCCAGAAAGCTTTTGCGTGCCGAGAGAATAAAACTGCCATTCCCGGTTGACAGCGGTCCTTCGAAGAGCATTCCGGTGCCCGCCATTCCCAGTTCAAAATCGCCGGAATATTTTTTCGGGTTACCGTCCCGCAGTAGAATATTCATTACCGAAGAGGCTTTATCGCCGTATTTCGCCGAAAAGGCGCCGGCATAAAAATCGACTTTCCGCACCATAAAGGTGTTGACCATATTAATCGGTCCGCCGCCGGTGCCTTGCTCGCCGAAATGGTTAGGATTGGATATTTCGATGTTGTCCATCAGGAATAAGTTTTCGCCGGGCATGCCGCCGCGCACAATAATTTCGTTGTTCTGGTCGGTTCCCGAGACCACCGCCGGCAGCGCCTGCATCACCCGCTGAATATCCAGCGCCGAGCCGGGGTCGCGGCGAATTTCCTCGAAATCGATGCTGCGGGTGCTGGTGACCGCTTCGCGAGGTTTCTCAAAATAACTGGCGGTGACCTCCACCGTTTCGCTCTGCAAAATGTCCGGTTCCATTTCCAGGCGCAGGCGGGTAACCCGCCGGGGATTCACGATGATATTCGATTTCAGAATTGTTTTGTAGCCTAGGTAGTAGAACCCCAGGTTATAGCTGCCCGGCGGCAGATTTTTGATGAGGAAATACCCGTCCTCATCCGAAGCGGCGCCGGTTTTACTGCCCAGCACCAGGATGTTTACTCCTGCTAATGGTTGCCGGGTATTTTTGTCAATTACCACGCCACTGATTTTGCCGGACGAATTTCCGGCGAAAGAAAAGTGGAAAAAGAACAGAAGAACGACCAGGGTGAATGAAAAATAAGCGAACCTGTTGGCAATTGAATTTTTCAAGACCTTGAACCGTTGTTAAAATGAATCGACTTCACACTTTTACAAATGACCGGGTTTCCCGTAAGGAGTCCCGTTGCACAAACATTGTATAAACTCACCCACGGGTGGGAATGACAGTATTGTCCAATCATAAGTGTGATCATACTAAACATTTTGGTCTTATCCTAAATCAAAAATCGTTAATCCTTGTTCTTAAATCTTCCAGGTTTTCGAATTCAGAACAAGGATGCTGATTGACGATTTTTGAATTTTCGCTCAGCCATTCAATGGTTTACCTGGCGATTTCTTGTCTATCAATTTCACCATTTTGGAACCCAAAACTTTACTCAAAATCAGGGTAACTGCCCGGCAACATCATGGGCAGCGGCGCGCCGGGATTTTCGGTGACCATTCGAATATATTCAATCACCGGGTCGGATTTCATCCGGCTCCCGATGGGACTGAGCTTCTGTTTCAGATTGAACAGCCCTTTCGATTTGGGAATTTCCACCAATTTCACCCGGGCGTCTGCCGGAATGCCGGCTTGCTGCTGTGCCACGGCAATGGCAGTGAACAAGCCGCCGATTTTATCCACCAAACCGATTTGCTGTCCGTCGAGACCGGAATAAAAATGTCCCTGGGCAATCTCTTTCACCCGTTCGACTGATAAACCTCTGCCGGCGGCTACCTTTTCCACGAAAACAGCGTAGAATTTTTTAATCATGATTTCTACTTTTTGCCGTTCCTCGGTGGTAAGGTTCCGGGCAGGAATTCGGGCGCCGATGAAGGGAAGTGTTACGCCGAATCCCACGTCGGCATGGGCACCACGCTGCACTAAGTCGGAGGTCATGCCGAGTTTCTCGGTGAATCCCTTGTTGTAAATCCATCCGCCGATGACGCCGATGGAGCCGGTAATGGTGTTGGGTCCCGCCACAATCTGGTCGCCGTACATGGAAATCCAGTAACCGCCGGAGCCGGCTACCTGTCCCTGGCTGATAATCACCGGTTTTTCCTTCTTGCATTTTTTGATTGCCTCGGCTACCAGGTCGCTTGCCATGCCGTCGCCGCCAGGCGAATCAACCCGGAACACCACCGCCTTCACCGATTTCTTTTTCGCCAGTTTCAGAAAAACCCGTTCCAACCAGCGGGCGCGAATCCCTTCGTCCATCGCGCAAACGCCCAGACCGTACACGATAGCGATTTTCGGTTGCTCACCCCAGTTCTGATACGGAATGGCAACATCCGGCAAATCCCGCGGCGGAATGGGACGCAGCTTGCTTTTGGTGTAATGTTTCAAAATATCATTCACCGCCGACCAGCGCGCCAGGGTGTCTGCCAGCCCGGATTCCAGCGCATCGGGGGGAATAAAAAACATTTCATTGTCTACCAACTCATCAAACTTCTCTTTTTCCAGGTGCCTGGATTCGCAAACATCCGCGCGTACCATTTCGTACCAGTCGTCCACGTAATCCTGGCGCTGCTCACGGTCGGCGTCGGACATTTTTTCCCGGCTCAGCGCTTCTGCTGCGGATTTATATTTAAAAAACCGCCATTCGTCAAACCCCAAACCCAATTTGTCCAGAGTCCCCTTGAGAAATGTTCTGCCCAATGTGTACCCGGGAAGTTGAATGCTGCCCTGTGGGTCGAGCACAATTTTATCGGCAACACTGGCAAGATGGTAGGTAGTCATAGATGCGTTGTCGATAAAAGCAATCACCATTTTTCCTGTCTGTTGTGCAGCGCGTAGTTCCCGGCGGATTTCCCAGGCATGCTCCGGGCGAACCCGCATGCCGGACAGGTTGAGCGCAATTGCCCGCACCCGTGGGTCTTTGGCTGCTGCCCGAATGTTCTTTAAAATATCCATAAATCGCAAAGTGCCGCGGTCGAATAAAACATAGCGCTGGTAGTCAACTCTGCCTTTTAAATTCATTTTGAGCACCCGTTTGTTCTTTCCCAACGCACTGCTGAAAATACTGGGCTGCCGACCACCGGAGTGCAGCATGTAGGTGTTGTAAGCATGGTCCTGGTTGCTGTCGAAGTGAATCTGCGAAGCCACACCGCCTCTGCCGAAATTGAGTGTCAACCCCAGGGTAAATGCGTCGTTGTCGAAGTAGCGTCCCACCAGGTCAATTCCGGGCAGCACCTGCAAAGCTGCCCCAGCACTCCAGGGGGCATCGGACAATTGGGTTTTCTTTTGCAGCGCGGCGTCGGCAAACAGGGTAAGCAGCGGCGTGCCCAACGGACGCACACCGATTTCCGCTACGCCCTCCCGGGCATTACTCTCCAGGGAAAAATGCCCGCTTACACCAACGGACAGATAGCGGAGCGGTCGGGCGATGAAGCCGGTAGTGATGAGTCTTTCCCGACCCATTGCATCAAAACGACCGGATGACCAGCCGTAGCCCAAACCGGCGGCAAAAGCATCCGAACCGAAACCGGTAGATATTCGGTAGTCGGTTACTTTCACACCGGCAATATTTTGCCGTAGCGCTGCGAAACCAATTCCGTGGAATCCGCTGAAGATGCCCCAGTCGTTAAAAGAGACGGCGTCAGTTCCCTCGGTATTCCAGTAAAACCGGCTCTCGGGGTTCTTCACCATCTGCAAATTTGCCGGGTTGCTGAATCCCAGCAATCCGTCCTGAAAAGATGCCGCCGGACCCATTAGAAAATTGCTGCGGGCATAGTGGGATGGAATCGGCTGCGCCGTAGCGAGTTGTCCGAAAACAACGGTAAAAATCAGAAAGAATATCAGTTTTTTCCCAAACATATTGCCTCCTGTATTTTGTTCTGAAATTTCATACGAAGATTCTCGCTAAAAGTTATCAGATTTCTTAGCCGGGTTGTTGGAAAAATTTTACCAGAACAGTACGCGTGCCCGGCAAGAAGATGTGACTAAAATTATTCTATAAATCTACTTTTTGCCACAAAATTAATTAATGTCCATCCGGAAAGTCAAAATTTTATATTTTACTCTGTCATTGCCACATGTTGGTGGCGACTTGTGCCTATGGTATGCCACGAGGAGTGTATCTATGAAGCCTGTCTGCTGTTGGCTTGCCAGGTAGGCAATCCCCTGATATTCATGAGATTGCCTGCCTGGCTCCACCGCTTGCCTGACTGCCACGGCGGGTAGGGCAGACAGGTTTCACTACTTCCGGTCGTTTGTGGCGTACCATAGGCACAGGTAGCCATCCCTGTGGAATAATGACTAATTGAGGAGCAATTCCCCACTTCCCGGATGGACACTCATTAATTGTGAAGAACCGGATTTTTTTTATCAAATGTATTCCGGAGGATTATTAAGAGTTAAGGGGCAAATTTTTATTTCTTTTTTCGTGTCTTTTCGTGTGTTTCCTGCCTGCAGCAGGCAGGCGTGGGCTGAATAACAAGGTGAATTTCAGCAAACCGGTTTTGAATTGTGTTCTTTAACCGGTAAATTTTGTTCAGGATATTTATTAGCAAAAATCAGGGGTGAATGAAAACAAGACTAAAAGGAAACGTGCATGTTTAAGCAGAAGGTTATACAGGACAAAGTTGCCCTGATTACCGGCGGCGGCACCGGGCTGGGTTTGGAAATTGCCAAAGTGAATGCCGCCGGAAATTTTATTTACCCGGCAGACCGCCTGCCGCTGAAGGGTTGGAAATCGGTGATTGATATTGTGCTCAACGGCAGTTTCTATTGCTCGCAAATTGTGGGTCGGGAGATGATCAAACAAAAGTATGGCAGGATTGTTAATATTCTGGCAACTTACGCCTGGACCGGCGGACCGGGAACCATCCACAGCGCCAGCGCCAAAGCCGGGGTTTTGGCGATGACCCGCACCCTGGCGGTGGAGTGGGCGCAATACGGTATCCGGGTTAATGCGGTGGCACCGGGTGCATTCGATACTGTCGGCGCCAGCCAGCGGCTGTGGCCTTCGGAAGACATCAAACAGCGGCTGGTTGATGAGATACCGCTCAAGCGTTTTGCCCGAACGCAGGAAGTTTCCAACGCGGTGCTCTACCTCATTTCGCCTTATGCCGATTACATTAACGGTGAATGCCTGACCATTGACGGCGGCGCCTGGCTGGGAAAAGGCATCGGCAACATGAACGAAGTGCTGGAAAGATTCGTGGAATTGCGGGAGCAAAGCCGCAAGGCGCGGCAAAACGGCGATTGAATTCCGGCAGTTTAATCGTCACCGGGTTTCGGGTTGGTGTAGTGCCAATCGCCGATTGGCACTATCGAAAGAGCTGAAACCACGATTTAATCGAAGCAACCTATTATGGACGATTGCTTCGGAAAGCGGATAATATTTATACTATTCCTACCGGCTTTTGGGTTGGTATAATGCCAATCGCCGATTTGCACTACCGAGAAGGCTGAAATTGGGAAACCGGGCTTAAAACATCGGGTCCCAGGGCGGCAGTTTGATTGGCTTTTGCTCCAGCACCTTGAGCACTTTAGCGGAGACAAAGCGTTTGTGTGCCACCAGCCGGAACATGTACTCCCCGAACCAGCGGTCGGTCATGGTCAGGTAGCCTTTGTAACCCTTTTCCGGTCCCCAGCTATTTTCCAGCAGCCATTTGGTTGGTGCCCCGCTGGCGGAGGTGTCCACGCCCATCAGTGCCATCCCGTGGGTTGAGCCGCTATCGAAGGAAAGAATGCGCTGCCGTTTGTCCATCCCGAACGGAACGCCGAACAGGGTGCTGTAATCATACATGCCGGTAGCCAGGTACCCTTTATCGGTGTTCAGTTGTTTTCCCACGTCGCAGGAAAAATACATCGGTTCGTCCGCCAGAATGGATTTTTGGGCGAACTGTTTCAATTCATCAATAGGTAAGTTGACAAAAGTCCAGTTAGGACTGTCGAACAGGTTGCGGTCGTACTCAATCTCATAAAGTTGGTAATATTTTTTCGAGGGATCGTTCATCATCATCACGTAATCGTGTAAATTGATTTGAACAAATTCCTTGTAGAAAGAAAGCGGGGTGTATTCTTTCCGCGGGCTCAGGTTGCCGTCTTTGTCTTCGTAGCGCCAGGTAAACTTTTGCGGCGGTTCACCCAGGCTGATCAGCAGGATACGGTATATATCGCTCAGCATTTGCACTTTCTTTTTGCGCAGGTCGGCAGGTTTCTTCCCCTGCCGGGACATTTCCCGCAGCACCAGTCCGTCTTCCCGCAGCTTGCGGCGAATCAAGCGGCTCATCATGCGGGTGTTGTCGCTGTTGTAGGATTCGCTCATTGCCTCTTTGGGCACCATTCCGTATTTTTCTGCCAGCGCCACCATCATGTTCCACACACCGCCGTCGCCAATGGCATTTTTGAACAACCATTCTACTTCGCGATCATCAATTTTCTTCGCCCGGGTTTTAATGATACCTTCTAAAAACAGGTTGCTTTTTTCCAATTGATCCCAGAAAAACAGGTAATTCTCCGAAAACTCAAAATCCTTGAGATGGTATTTTTCTACCACTTTCGGACGAAGCACATTCAGGGAAGTAAACAGCCAGCAGCGCCCGGAAGATTTTTGGTTGGTCACACCGGCGGTTTTAATACGGTGGGCAAAATGGTGATCCAGGCTGTCGAGCACTTTTCGATTCAGGGTTAATTTTCGAATGTCATTATTCGAAACCGCATTCATGGCGGCGCGGGTGTAGCGGTCCGGTTTAACGGCAGATTGAATCTGTTTAAGAGTTTCTGCCGAGAGGGATTGCGCCTGAGGCGACGTTACAATAATCAGACATAAAAATGCAGCGAGCAAGGTAAGCGTCTTAAATAAAATTCTCGATGATTGTTTCACCAGTCTCTCCTTTCATTTTTAATCCGGGTGATTTCAACTCCCCCTTTCCCGAGGCAAATTAATTTCCGGCACCTCTTTTTGTCAAGAGATAATAAAGTTGCCGGTTATTTGGCTAAAGCCGTTATTTGCCTGCGGCGTCATTAGTCATTTCGCTTCGCTGTCATTTGCCTACGGCGTCATTATGGCTGAAGCCGTCATTAGTCATTCGTTATTGGCTGCTTGTCCAGGGTGCCTGCCTGTACCGTAAGCAGGCAGGCGGCATCTTCCATCACACCCTATACACCGTGCCGTATCCTCTGCTCCGGGATACAAACCACTTGATTAACCGGATTTCACCTGTTAATTTGTAAACAATCGAAA
>MVCZ01000042.1 GCA_002049825.1 Candidatus Zhuqueibacterota bacterium 4484_188 | reverse complement strand
ACTTGTGCCTATGGTACGCCACGAGAAGTGAAACAACGAAGCCTGTCTGCCTGGCAAGCCAACGGCAGACAAACTTCTCCCGGCAAGCCGGGATCGCAATGACTGGATCACCTGTGAATGAGGTTTTCCTCGCCGATTATATTTTATCTTTCATTATTTATCATTCTATTATAAATTGTTTTTTAAATTTTGAAAGAATAGCCGGGCTACAGGAATGAATTTTCAGGGTAAAATAAAAGAACTACAAAATTATCTTCAGAATTATCTTTTTCAGTAGGTACCTTTCTATATTAAAATACTTGCGCCAACCGTCGGTGGACTCATCGTTGGTGCCATCGTTTATTTTTTCGCCCAGGAGGCGAAGGGTCACGGTGTGCCGGAAGTAATGGAAGCCATTGCACTGAAGTTCCGGCGGCTCTACCGGGCGGGAAGGTCCGGTTATCCAAATCGGCTCCTCCATCGGCTCCTCTATCGGGCAGTTCCTGAAAGTGAATCCGGAGCGGATGAAAATATTTGTCGCCTGTGGTGCGGCGGCGGGAATTGCCGCGGCATTCAATGCCCCGGTTGCCGGCGCTCTGTTCAGTGTGGAAATTATTTTAGGCGATTTCGGCGTGGCACAGTTTAGCCCCATTGTGATTGCCTCGGTGATGGCAACGGTTGTCTCGCGGCATTTTTTAGGTGATTTCCCCGCCTTCACTGTTCCGAAATATGAATTAATCAGTCCGCTGGAACTCATCCCTTACGCCGTTCTCGGTTTGCTCGCCGGGCTGGTTGCGTTGATGTTCATCAAAACACTCTACCGGTTGGAAGATTTCTTCGAGGAACTGAAAATCAATGCGATTATAAAAACCATGATTGGCGGACTGTTGGTGGGATTGATTGGTGTGTTTGTTCCGCACATCTATGGTGTGGGCTATAAAACCATGAACCTGGCGCTGTTGGGGCAATTGCCCTGGCTCATGATGCTGGCACTCATTTTTCTGAAACTGTTAGCTACCAGCCTGAGTTTGGGTTCCGGGGGTTCCGGCGGGATTTTTGCGCCCTCGCTTTTTATGGGAACCATGACCGGCGGTTTTTTTGGCGCGCTGGTTCATCAGCTTTTCCCGGCTTATTCCGCCAGTTCCGGCGCTTACTCTCTGGTGGGCATGGGCGCAGTGGTCGCCGGGGCAACCCATGCGCCGATTACCGCCATTCTGATTATTTTCGAACTGACCAATGACTATAAAATTATTCTTCCCTTGATGATTTCAACCATTATTGCTACCCTGCTGACTACACATTTAAAGAAAGAGTCTATTTACACTTTAAAATTAATACGTCGCGGCATCGATCTTTTCCGCGGTCGGGAAATCAATTTGCTGCGTTCGTTGAAAGTATCGGAAGTGGTTCGGGAAAATCCGGTCATCATTCCCCTTGACCTGAACTTCAAATCCTTGCTGGAACTGGTGGTTAACAGCCCGCATTCGCAGTTTTTTGTAGTGGATCGCAATAGCCGGTTGGTAGGTTCCATCTCCATTCAGGAGGTACGCCAGGCGCTGCTGGACCAGGAAGCGCTGACCGATTTACTTATTGCGCTTGATTTGGTCAAACCGGATATCCCCCGGGTCGGGCTCAATTTACCGCAAAGATGTTATCGACACTTACAACCGGGAACTGGTGAAACGGAATCTGAGCCAGGAAATATCCAGTTCGGTGAAATTGCTGGACAAAATCCGAACTGTTGATTTTATTGACGGGTATGCAATGGCAGAAATTCCGGTACCGCCTTCTTTTGTAGGGAAAAGTATTAAGGAAATTCAAATGCGGTCGCGCTACGGGGTGAATATCCTGATGATCAAACGAATGACAGATGATGAAAAATTCCAGCAGATTGTTCCCTCGGCGAACGAGATTTTAAGACCAACCGATAAACTTATTCTTTTAGGAAAGAATAAAGAAATTCAGATATTCAAGCATATTGGCTAAGGGCTGGTGAAAAACACCTGATGTAAATTGAAAAACATAGAAAAACAACCCGGCACATTTTATCCTTTTATGTTATACCAGAAATATTTTTTCAAGGACTTAAACCGGGGACCTATCCTTTTTCGGAAAGAATAAATCATGCAAATATTTAAGGAATGCGGAAACTGCGGGACGACCTGGCAAACCGCAGAAGCGTTTTTTAGTCCGGAGGAACTAACGCCGTTGGGATTCCAGGCGCATTTTTTTGACGGCTCCAAAAGCCTGCTGCTTTTTCACCATCATACCAATGAATGTCAGACGACCTTAGCAATTCGGATAAAGGATGTTGCCCATTTGATACCGGGATATTCAGAAACTGAAAGTGTTTTTCTGAGTGAGAAATGCCCGGAACTTTGCCTGACCGACAGCCACCTCGAGGGGTGCGGTCACCCAGGAACTTTTGGAGAAAAAGAAGAGACAACAGGAATTTGTGCTCTCACGGGATTTGTTGCCTAAGTCGATATGGATAAATTAAAAATTACGATTCACACCCACATTCGGAGGAAAAATGAACTGGTATGAATTTATCGGTTACCTGGCTTCGCTGCTCATTGCCCTCTCTTTCTGGCTTCGCTGCTCATTGCCCTCTCTTTAATGATGAGTTCCATTGTGCGCCTACGTTGGATCGGGTTGCTCGGTGCGGTACTATTTTCCATCTATGGCGTGTTTATTCATTCTGTCCCGGTGGTGTTGCTAAACGGATTTAATGCACTGGTGCATTTCTATTATTTAATCCAGATCAGCCGCCGAAAGGAATACTTCGAGTTAATGACGGTGCCGAATAAAGATACGCCATTTCTACAGCGGTTTGTTCGTTTCTATTGGGAAGAACTATCCTATTACTTTCCCGATTTTGATCTTCAGAAAATCAAAAAACCACTGATATATTTTATTTTTCGCGACATGAACCCTGCTGCATTGTTTATTGCCGAACCGTATGATAAAACCACCCTGAAAATTCTGGTCGATTATGTTACCCCGAATTACCGGGACATGAAAAGTGCCCACTACATTTTTCTGAAAAGTAAGAAATTGTTCGGAACAAAAGGATACCAACGTTTCATCACCAAAGCCCAAGTTAAGAAACATGAAAAGTACCTGAAGAAAATGGGCTTTCGGAGGGTGCAGATAAACGGTGAAATTTATTTTGAGAAGGGAATTTAGTTGTTTGTCCGGCAGGTGTCGGTTCCGGGGAACCTTCCGGGAAGAAAAGTTTAAAAAGGAATAGAGCGGGTGAAAGACTAATAAAATAAGGTGGGGAAAATGGAGGAACCAAGAGGATTTCAAAAAGCGAAAGAAGCGGCGGAGCGTTTGGCTCGGGAACAGGAAAAATTGCAAAGCATGCTTCAGCGGGCGGTTGAAAAAGCAGAAAGACAAAAAGGAAAAATAACCGATTTCTGGCAGGATCTGCAGGTGCTTATTCGCATGGTCAGATCCTATTTTAAAAAAGAATACACAAACATTCCCTGGAAAACCATTATTTTTGCCCTGGCAGCGATCATCTATTTTTTAAATCCGTTTGACGCGGTTCCGGATGTGATTCCGGGCGTGGGGTTCCTGGATGATGCGACGGTGATCGCTTTTGTCATCAGCGCTCTCAAAGACGAACTGGAAAAATTTAAACAGAGCACAGCGGCTCCTTACTTAGCCGAAAGTAAGTAGGCGCTCCATGCGGATTTACTAAAATTACCCCAAATCATCTGAAAAATTTCTTATCCAGAATTTTTTCATTCCATAGTTCAATTAAGTAATATTTTTCGGCTTCAAAAATGCGGTTGATATTTTCCAGGTATTCTTCGGATTCCCGTGTTTCCTGCCCCCGGGTGGTATTGACAAAAGACAACACCCGTGAGTGGTAGAAAGGAATCAGCGCTTCCAAAATCAGGTCTTTATCAATTTCGTGATTTTTATAGGCGACGGCGAAACTAAACAAAATGCGCGCCCATAAATTGCTGGGATAATAAAAATTATCTTTATCTTTAAACTCTTTATATTTTTCGATTTCCCGGTAGACCGGCATGGGAATGATTTTCTGCAATGCCTCGTTATACTTTTTAAATCCGGTGGTAAAACTGTGGAATAATTTAGTGGTATTAACTTCCACTGCCGGTGGCTTTTCCACCACACCCAATCCGAAGCCAAAAATACTGCTGGGGCGGGATTCAAAAGTGTCTTTCCACAGATATTCAAATTCAATCATCAGGTCGAAAAGTGTTGAGACTACTTGTTTGAACATCATGGTGAGGTCTGCCGCAGGGTCCTTTGCCCGGTGCACTTTGGGTGTTCCCAGGAATGCCTGGCAGACATTAAAATGCCGGGCAATGGCGATGGTTGTCATCCAGACGTCGATGCCAAAATTGGCAATTCTATCGTTCCATAGTTTTTCCGAGAGAA
Organism: Candidatus Zhuqueibacterota bacterium 4484_188; assembly: GCA_002049825.1. GTDB lineage: Bacteria > Calditrichota > Calditrichia > RBG-13-44-9 > RBG-13-44-9 > 4484-188. The sequence goes on along the minus strand of MVCZ01000042.1, from coordinate 7,093 downwards.
AGGCACGCGCCAGTTTCCCGGAAAATCCGAAATCGCCGCCGATTGGCTGCCGAACCCGCAGTCCGTAAAGTGTCCTCAGCAGTGGGTATGCAATATGATTGGTAATGGTACCATCGTATTTGTGCCGCACATAAATGGGCGTGACGTAGTCAAAATCACCCATCAACGGTTCGCTCAAATAGCGAATCCAGCTTGGCGTAATACTTTTTAGGTCGGCATCAACCACCAAAATCGCCTTTGCTTTTAATTCAACCGCTGCCTTAAACAGATTCCGGAAATTATTTCCTTTGCCTTTTACCCCGGGTGGCGTGGAAATGTATACTTTAGGAATCTTTGTCGGTGTACTGAGAAACACCTCTTTGGTTCCGTCAGGTGAATTATTGTCAACATTTATGATAACCGCTTTTTTATCCGGAAAAAACTGTTCCAGCCCCCGGCTGGCAACGTCGGTGGGAAAGGCAATATTGTCCGCTTCATTATATGAAGGAATTCCTACAATAATCTCGGCTGAGGACACATTATGCGGATTTTCTACAATCACATCCATTTGAATCTCCTTTTAATCCATTAAATAATTTTCAAATCCTTTTTTGTGGTGCGTATACTTTGTCAAAATAAAATCGTTTCGGGTTTTTTAATTAAGTGCCTGTTCTTAAAGGGATGCAATATATGGGAAAGAATGGCTTTCATCAAATTGTTTTTCAATCTCTCAGGTAGATTCCATTCTTCCGTGCAGAACATATTAGCCGGACGGTTTTTAAACCGTTTTTATTTTTGCCGGGTTCTCCCTATAAAATATTTTTGTTGAATCTGTCTTATTTACCCTATTCGTGACATCTATTGAACCTGCGAAGGCAGGGGTAACGGTACGCCCTCGATTTTGGTCAGTTCGGTGGTTATTTTACCGATGAAAACCGCGCTTTTCATCTGAACGGGGATTTTGTACTGATCGTCAGTAAGCCAGATCCAGAGTTTACCTTTCTGTTTAAAAATTGCCGCTCCCTTTAAAACCGGTTGCACTAAAATACAGCGGAATTTACCGGCTTTTACTTTCACGGTTTCCCGCTTTTGCACCAGCACTTTCAATTTGTAAACCTTTTTATTGTCATGATTGTTAATATAGAGCGGCATCCCGACCCGCAAATTCTGTGTTCGTACAAAATAGAAAGCGTCCAGGATATCCAGGGTGTAGGGAGGAATGGGAACCATGAGATGCTCTTTTTTCTTCACCGTTAGCGGATTGGTATTGTGGTAGCGAATCAGTTCCACAAAAGCTTTTCCCCGGTATTGGTCGTAATCCACGTTCAGGTCAAACTTGTAAGCACCCTCGCGCAATGTTTTGTTAAAGCGCCAGGAGAAGAGCCCGGCGGTATCCAGAAGACTCTCTACCCGGTCCCGCACTTTGAAGAAGAAATCAAAGGTTTTTTTTGAGCGGGCAGTGGACACAATCCGGAAAGCCCGGCGGTCTTTCACCGGCACAATTTCTTTCACTTCCATTGTAGCGTTGCCGGCGTGAAGAAATCCGTAGCGCACCACAAAGGAGAGCTTTTCGCCGGTGTGGAAGGCTTTATTGGGGACGCTGCGTTCCAGGACATTTATCGGCGCGGTGGTGTCCGCTGGCAGCGTGAGCCAGAGCGTCGCAGTGTCAGGAATGGTATCCTGCAGTGTATCGGTTTGTTGCGCTGGAAGACTCTTTCCGGCTAAGCTGTGGAGTAAGATTATCACCACTAGTAAGAGTGTGTTTTTATATGAAAAATCCAATTTGTCCCGCTTGATTTATTTTTGTCATAATGAATGGACTTGTTCGGAGAACCGAGAACCCTGGCGGTTACCGGTAATTAAATCCATCTGAAAAATTGCCGGTTCGATCTTTTAGGTTCATCTGTTTTCCTTACTTTAATCTAATCAACTTCATTGCTTGACACATTGTTTCATTCAGAAACATAAAAAAAAGTCCGCCTGAATTTCAGATGGATGGATCGGAAAAGTATTTGTCAGGGCAAAACAAAAAAATTACAACGATTGAAGCTTACTCTGAATATCGTTGACAATTTTGTTCAACACCGGGTTATCGGGCAATTGTTCTTCAATTTTTTTGTAGTTGTGTAAAATGCCGGTGTAATGGCGGTCGCCGAAATGATAGCCGATTACTTTCAACGGTTCGCGGGAGAGTTTTTTACTCAGATAAATGGCAACCTGTCTGGCAATGTTGATTTCCCTCTGTCGTGAATAGCCCACCAGCAGATCGTAAGGAACGCTCATCACTTCGGAAACCGTTTTAATGATCTGTTCTATTTTGATCGGCTTTAGAAAGCGGGAATCGCCATTTCTTTGTGCCCAGTCCGCGTCAATCTGGCTGGAGATGAGTTTGGCGCGTGCCAATGAAACCGGTTTACCCACCAGGGAGCTCTGGGCACTGATTCGGATCATTAGTGCTCTGAGTTGGTGTAAACCCTCATTGAAGTTCTGTGCCAGGAAATTCCTGACCTCGGGTAAGATGCTTAGCTGGTTTTTCTGGCAGTATTCATCGATCCAGTGTAACCGGGTATCGGGACTGGGCGGGATTAAATCTACGATTAACCCCTTCTGAAAAAAGGAACACAACCGCTTGTCGAAACCGATTAATTGTGCCGGTGGATGACTGGAGGTAATGATAATCTGTTTCCGTTTAAACTCCATTTCCGAGAGCAGAAATAACAAACCTTCCTGCGACTTTTTCTTATTTGATAAAAAATGGATATTATCTAATAATAATACATCTAGTTCGGTAATCTTTCTGTTGTATAATTCTAATTTGTGATTTTGCAAAGCGTAAATATATTCATTCAGGAAAGTTTCGCTGTTCAACAAGCGAACTTTTTTCCGTTTTTTATTTTTCTGAATGTAGTTGCCGGCAGCGTGGAGCAAGTGGGTCTTACCGCACCCAGCATTGCCGTAGATAAGCATCGGGTTAAAATCGGTTTTACCGGGTTTGCTGGAAACCGCTTGTGCCGCTTTTAATGCTAATTCGTTGTCGTTCGATACGAAAAAATTTTCAAACTGAAATCGTTCGTCCAGGTAATAGGTAGGATATCTTTCGCTCTCCCGATGTTCTTCCTGTGCTTGCTGATCTTCTTCCTGAACGGAATCTAAGTTTAGTTGCTCAGGCTGTTTGTCCGGTGTTGAGGCAACCAGGTACTCAATCTTAGTATGAAGTCCGAAAACTTTTTTCACAGCTTCATATATCGAGTCCTGGAAATTACTGTCCAGCCACTCGAAGAAAAATTGAGAGGGGACTCGAAGAATGAGTTTCCCGTCAATATAGGAGACCGGAAGTATGGGAGAGATCCAGGTGTTGAATCCTTGTGCGGAAATTTTTTTCTTTATCAGTTGGGTGCTCCGCTTCCATCTGCCCTGGAGACTATTATCTTTCACATCATTTTTTGGACCGGAGCGCTCGATTTCTTTAGGCATTAAACAAATCCTTCCTTTCGCTGGTAATGATCACCGCACACCTGAAATCCTCTCATTCATACGTACATTATAAATATAAAGTAAGGGCAACGATTGTAGCTACCTTCAATAAAAAAACCGCCTACACAATGTTTATATTATATGAATAAATTGGGAAATTGCAAACGAGTTGAAAAATTTTTTTACATTTTTTTCGTTTCACGTTAAACAAATGAATCTAAGTTTACAGAAATCAATATGCTCTGTGAAATGAGGTAAAAATCTGATAAATCCGGTAGGTAGAAATGAAAAAAATTTTCAAAAAATTTGTTTTAGCCAAAAAGTATGGTAATAATGTGAGCCATGCCAACAATCGTACGCGTCGAAGATTTGAACCGAATTTGCAACGGGTGCGAACATTGGTGAATGGAAAAACCAAACGTATCCTGGTGTGCACCAGTTGTATTCAAGCCGGAAAAGTAATGAAAGTTGTTCATTGAAAAGTAGAGAATCAACTTTTGGAATAAAAACAGCCTCTTCGATAGAGAGGTTATTTTTATTTCTCGCAAAAATGTTCAAAGAGTGAGCCGGGTGGAGTTTATCGCCCGGTGAATTTTATCCTACCGGAAAAAGAACCAGTAAATAATCAAAAACAAGATGAAAATAAGGCTCCAGTATTGTTGGATGAGTCTGCCAAATCTTTTGGCGTTTCGTTGACCCATCGATCGTGAAGCCAGCGCGTAGATCACTGATCTCACGTTTTTTTCGACGATCAGCACGATAGTGATTACAATGATTGAAACAACCACGATAAACTTGAGCCAAAAAAGAAAGTCGATCGGTTTATTCTCCTGTTAATTCAATTTATTTCACCCAATCTGAAAATGCTGTTCATAAAATAATAAAAAAAATTGAAAATTTCGAGCGGAATTTACTTCATTTTCAGAGAACCACCACCAGGTAACCTGCAGTTTTTGACCAACCGTTTTAACCACCAGCCACCCAGGAGAGAACCAGCCAGGTAATGTGGAAAGTCCCACCAGGAAAATGTGGTGCCTAATAAAGTCCTTCCCAGAAAATGAGATCGGATCTGCTCCAAAAAAGGTGGTTGCCACAGTTGAAGAATTTCTAATAGAGCCGTTACCAGGAAAACACCGGCAGCAATGGTCGTGATGGATTTTTCTCTCGGCAAAAAGAAGAAGACAACCAGGCACCAGAAAATTTCATAAAAGATTCCGGCAAGCGAATTTTGTACCCATCCGGAGAATACCCCGGTGTAGATTTTACACAAAAAACCTACTGGGGTAATAATCAGTAAAGAAAAAAAGATGTATTTGCGCATTGACTAATATGTTGTTATGTTCAGCGTCATTTTTTCCGGAAAATTTACCGGGCATTACGGATGCCGGGTAAAATTCAATTATATTTGCAATTTAAATAAAAATTTCTATATTTGCGCTGAAAAATTTGAGTGGGAACAAAATAAACCGTGAAAACTAAAATTTAGTACTTAGTTTTCGAACATCAAATATTGTAACGTGATTTAAGTTTAATGCATCAATTATGAAGTATGTATTTACCTGGTAAATGTTGGAGGAAACAATGGAATCAGGAAGTCGATCCGGGTCAAGAACAGTAGGGAAAAATGACCAGATGTTTGTCGAAATCTGTGAGTTGCTTGAATTAGATCCTGATTCGGTTGAATATTTGTTGATTGAGGATTTTGAGGATGTGGATTATATGATGTTCGAAGAATTTGACGATCTCGATCCTGAAGAAATCTGGAAACCGGAGCAGCGGATCATTGAGGTGTTTTTTAACGACGGAATGAGAGACGAAATTGAAGTTGAACTGGACTCCGAAACCGATGAAATGCTTAAACGACTGTTGGGTTAACCCGACCACAGTTTTCCCGGTACCGGTTTTGAAAATTTTACACCGGTTAGATACCCCCTTTCTTTTGCCGAACACCCAATACCCAATACTCGCTGTCTGCTAACAGGCAGGTTTTATTTTTTCAGTCGTTCGCAATAACTGGTTGAAGCAGAATCACCACTTTGCGGATGGACACTCCTTAAAAAAAGCGTTCGAAATCATGTAAAAGCTTACTTGGTTGTGGGAAAATTATTCCCCTTGGTCATTGCTACCGCTTCGTGGGGTCTTAGGAAACCATCACAGCCAAAGCTGCCGATCGAGGCTGCGGTATTGAATTGCTTCGCTGATGTGTTCGGGTAGAATATTTTCCTCGCCCGCCAGGTCGGCAATGGTGCGGCTAACTTTTAAAATACGGTCGTAGGCGCGGGCAGATAAGCCGAGTTTGGTAATTGCATTTTTTAACAGTTCTTCTCCCCCTTCGTTCACTTTACAATATTTGCGAATATTTTTTGCCTGCATGTCGGCGTTGCAAAAAATTCGTTCGTTGTTTTTGAACCGTTTCAATTGAATTTCCCGGGCTTTCTGAACCCGCTCCCGGATGACGTCCGATTTCTCGCCGCTCGAGGTGGCGGCAAGGTCCCGGTAGCGCACTGCCGGCACTTCGATTTGGATATCGATTCGATCAAGCAACGGACCGCTGATACGCGCCAGGTATTTTTGAATTTGCTGAGATGTGCAGGAACACTGCCGGTTGGGGTCGGTGTAGTATCCGCAGGGGCAGGGATTCATGGCTGCCGCCAGCATAAAATTTGCCGGGTAGGTTATGGAAAGCATGGCGCGGGCAATGGTTACTTTTCCGTCCTCCATTGGCTGGCGCATCACCTCCAGCACATTTTTTTTAAATTCGGGCAGTTCATCCAGGAATAAAACGCCGTGGTGCGCCAGGCTTACTTCGCCGGGACGCGGATACTTGCCGCCGCCGATTAAGCCGGCATCGCTGATAGTGTGGTGGGGAGAACGAAACGGGCGGGTCGCTACCAGCGACTGGTTGCCGGCAAGCAACCCGGCGACAGAATGTATTTTAGTGGTCTCCAGCGCTTCTTTCAATGTAAGCATCGGGAGAATGGTGGGAAAGCGCTTGGCCAGCATGGTTTTTCCCGATCCGGGCGGTCCGATCATCAGGATGTTGTGACCGCCCGCGGCGGCAACTTCCAGGGCGCGCTTCACATGCTCCTGCCCTTTCACATCGCTGAAATCCACCTGGTAGTGTTTACTCACTTCGAAAACTTCGTTTAGATCTACTTCAAAGGGGGCAATTTCTTTCTGGTTGTTCAAAAAATCGACTGTTTCCCGGAGCGAGGTAACCGGGAAAACGGACAGGTTTTTGGTCATTGCGGCTTCCCGGGCGTTTTCCCTGGGAAGAATCAATCCTTTCATTTCTTTTCGCAGCGCTTCCCAGGCAACCGAAAGCGCCCCGTGCACCGGACGCAGACTACCGTCCAGGGCTAATTCACCTAAAATGACATGGTCTTCCAGTTTAGACTGGGAAACAACCCCGTTAGCTGCCAGGATACCGATAGCGATGGGCAGATCGTAACCGGAGCCTTCCTTGCGGATATCCGCCGGCGCCAGGTTAATAACCGGAGCCTTCCTTGCGGATATCCGCCGGCGCCAGGTTAATAGTGATTCGCTTTACCGGAAAATCGAATCCGCTGTTTCGAATAGCTGTCTGGACTCGCTCCCGGCTTTCTTTAACGGCGCTGTCCGGCAAACCAACCGTGGCAAA
>MVCZ01000041.1 GCA_002049825.1 Candidatus Zhuqueibacterota bacterium 4484_188 | reverse complement strand
ATGCAGCAGGATTTTTCCTGGGATAATACGGCAAAAAAATATATGGATTTGTATTACCTGGCACTGAAGAAATAGTTGACTGAAAACTGATTCCTGAAACCTCCGGATCGTTTCGCCGGAGGTTTTTTCATTTTCCCCAACCGAAATTGCAAATGTCTTGATTGTACCCGTATTTTCAGGGAGAAAACGCCGGTAAAAACGGATGATCGTGAAAAACAAACAGAGGAAAAGACCCGCTGTATTTTTAGACCGCGATGGCACAATTTGTAAGGAAATCGGTTACCTGAGCCGCGTTGAAGATATCGTTCTTCTTCCTGGTTCCGTGGAAGCGATTCGGAAAATCAACCAATCAGGTGCGGCAGCGGTGTTGATCAGCAACCAATCCGGTGTGGCGCGCGGCTTTTTCCCGGAAACAGTTGTTCAAACCATAAACCGCCCCGGGGCAAATTTACCGGGCGATGGATGAACTCAATCTCACCCTCTCCGGCTCGGTTGTGATTGGCGACAAGTGGAGCGACGTGGAAACGGCACAAAACCTAAATATTCCCGGCATCCTGGTATTGACCGGATATGGGAAAAAGGAGTTGGAAAAGTATCGCCAGCATTGGGAAAGACCACCGGCGTTCATCGCCGAAAATCTGCTGGCGGCGGTGGAGTGGTGGCTTGAGCAGGGGAGGAAAATATCCTAAGTCGGATAGGCCGGAGGTATAACGTTGAACATAACGCGCAAAAGGGAGTAGACCACAGAACTAAAAAAAGCTGTGAACCGGAAAATTTTAATCAACTTTTTCAAAACCACAAAACCCCTTTTGTCGCGTTGATGTTGATGTTAGGAGAATACTTTATTTAAATAGCTCTTTAAATATTTCTTCCCACATTTCAATCTTTTCCTTTAAAGCTCCAACTAAATAAACTTTTTGGTCGGGAACCAACTCAATATAGTCTCTTACGCATAAACAGAGATAGCCATAGCACATGTCTAAAATTACGTTAATAAAATGCAGTATTTGATCCGTATCTTCAATTGCCGAAGTTTGAGAAATTGCGAAAGGGAATGTGTGGATATAACTTGATAAAAACATGTATGACGCTTGATGATATGATTTATTGATCCCTGCGCGTTCGGCTATTTCATGATTTTTTAATATAAATGGAATTTCACCCCTGATAACACCTTTTCGAGTATTTTTATCTAAAATTTTAAATTCCGAATTATTCTTAATCAATTCCTTTAATTCATCAACATTTTTTTCGATTTCTGGGATTTCCTTGTTGCTCGATTTTATTAATCTCAACTGTTTTAGCCTTCGATTTTCAGAATGATAATCCCAGATTAAAAATCTGAATTCTTGTTCTTCATTATTTATTTTATCTATACATAAATAAAATAATGCATAATATGCATCCATTATTGCTCTTGATAAAATAGCGATAGAAGTATAATCCCAAATATTACTTTTATCTTTGGTATGTGAGTAACTACTTTTCGGAGTTAATTTTAGGATTGAATTGGCGTGTAAACATATTTTTGTAAAGATATAAGATGCTACTGCCTCTCTTCTTGTATCGACTTGCCTTCCATGTGTATCCAAAGATAATTTCATTGCAAATTTAAATATAGCTTCAAAATCTTGCAAAGATTTTAGATATTTGCTTTTATCCATTAAATATTTATTCCTAACATATAGTTTAGACGCCTATTATTTATCAATCAATTTTTCCAATATTAGAAAGTTAAAATTGTCTAACATTAGAAAAATTCATGATGGCTTTTTTCAATGACCTTTCATTCGATTTTAATGATTTCTATCGAAAATTATGAATCATCCGTTGGCGAAAGAAAAACAAAATCTATGTAAGAGATCATACAATATGTGCACGTATCAATGAAGCCAAATGAAGGTATTCATTAGAAAAGAAAATGTCAAGTAAAATTTTGAGAGGTCTGTGAAAAGCCGCTCACAAGTGGTAACAACTCCCCCTAATTCATAGAGGTCTGCATCAAAAAACAATTTACATGAAAAGCCGTAATAATTACCATCCGGTTTACAAAATTTAATCATAAAATCAACAGGTTTTTCCAATTGAAATTAAATATATCTTTCTGGACATGAAAATTTTCAGTGGTGTTCGAAATGATGGTGGTTGTATCTATTCGTTCCCCGAGTTCATGCTTCAATTTCTTTAGTGACTGGGCGTGTTTCGGATTTATAGTCATGCTGCTTTTGATTTCAAAAAGATGCAATTTTCCCTGGTATTTAATAACCAGGTCAATTTCCAATTGATCGCGGGTTCGAATATTATACATCGATGGCAACTCACCGGAATTGTGAAATCTTTTAAGAAAATCACCGATGATCATGGTTTCGAATAGGTTGCCGAAGCTCACCCTAAATATTTAATATGGCATGTTAAATATGAAGGGAATGGTAAGAACTCTCTGACCGGAGGAGGTCATTGCCCCGGGGGGAAGGTTTACGCTTGGCAGCCCTGTCTGCCGGTAGCATCAGGCGGTGTCGGAGTGCTGGAGTAACGAGAATTTGAATCTGCGAAAATCAGCGTCATCCGTATTTTCTGTGTTCCATTTTTGATCTTTACAGAAATGAACGAAGCAGTTTCTGTAGCACAAAGCCTTTGTTTAGGAGACCGCTCCGCTCATCTCCTAAACCATCGTATTAATCCGGGCAATAATCTTGATAAATTAAAAAACCCCGCAGTCAAAAGCGGCTGCGGGGTTTTACCGGTTAAGGTAAGGTAAACGTTTTTTTTATTTGATCAAATTCATCTTCCGGATTTGACTGTTTCCGTCTACCTTTAATTCGTAGAAATAAATTCCGGTGGGTAAAGTGGCGGCATTGAATTGCACCGAATGTACACCGGCGTCCATTTTCCCGTTCAGCAATTCGGTAATCTGCTGTCCGAGGACATTGTAAACGGTCAGAACAACCTGGGAAGCGTTGTTCAGCCGAAAAGCAATATTGGTGCTCGGGTTAAACGGATTGGGATAGTTCTGCTCCAGTTCAAACCCTTGCGAGAGCAAAGTGGAACCTTCCCCAATGCTCAAAACGTTTTCCTGTCCGGTTAAGGCATAAAAACTGTTCAGGTCATTGGTAGTAAATGTTACGGTGTTGTCAGTCGTATTTACTACCACATTGCTGACCGTTGTCCAGGTATTGGTGGTTTCGTCCAGCACCTCAACTGCGATAGTGCTTTCGTCGATATTAAATCCCTGCAATTGAATGTCGTTGTAATGCAGTTGAATTTGTGTCGGGCTGTTAAAGTGCATGTGTCCGCCCATCATACCACCAGGCATTAAAAGATTTTGACCGGTGGGTCCGAAAATTCCCATTTCGAAACCGGCGAAGGTTTTCTGATTGGTGTTTCCGGGCATGTTCTGCGGATAAAGCGCCAGCGTCTGGCAGAATAAATCATCGGGCATCATTCCGCCATGATGACCGCCGCCGTTATGCCAGCCGGGATTGAACCGCATACCGCTCAGACTGTCCCAGGGGGTGTGAATAAAACGGGATTGATTCATGTAGCGATGAATCCAGCCACCGCCGAATTGCGGACCGATTGCGGAACTGTCTCGCCACAACAATCCATTAATTTCATAAACAACCACAACCGGTAACAGCGAATCCCGTTGTGCTTTGCCGCCAAGGATATCGATCAAATCGCCGTCGTTGGGACGGGTGGCACCGCTGGGTGGCTGATACCAGGGCGGACCAAAGTTCAGGAAGTAATCCGGAACGCTGTCCTGGTCGGTGTCAAGATAATAGCGGGTAAACATAAAAGTGGTGTCAACCATGGCAATACCATTCAGCGTTACGGTAACCAGGGAATCGTGCATCCAGCCAAAAGCATGATGACCATGACCGCAGCCGCCGCCACCGCCATGATGTCCGTTGTGTGTCCAGAACGGATCGTACGGGTCGCGCCAGAACAAGCCGTTGATTTCGTACACAACAATCATCGGCAAGATACCGTTGTTCATCAGCGAATCGCGCTTTCCTCCGTAAATGGTAATTGCGTCACCATCGTTGGGACGGGTGGCGTTACTGCTGTCCGGATGGTACCAGAAAGGACCGAAATTCAGAATATAGTCTGCGTTTCCGTCGCCGTCTTCGTCCAGAAAGTAAAGCGAGTGCATGTGGGTGGTATCCACAATTGCCGTGCCGCTTACCGTAACCGGTACCAGGGAATCGGGATTAAAGAACCCCCCATGGTGTCCCTGGGCAAAAACAGAACCTGCACTCAAAAACAGTGCAATAAGAGCAACCGAGCTCAGTGTCCGTAAATACTTCATTGTAAAACCTCCTTGGGTTAATTTCGTTCAGTTTGTTTAGGACAACTATCGTGCCAGGAACGTAACCATTCAAATAATCGGCGATAAATAAGCTATTTTCAGCAAAAAGCATTTTACCAGGAAAGAAACCACCGGAGAAAATACTGCATTTTCTGCATTTTGTACTGCAAATTTTGCATTGTTTCTGAAACAAGGAAATAAGCGGCTGGCGGAAGAACGTACATTCAAGAAGAAGTTGGAATTTTATGGCAAAATAATTATTGGTAAGTAATCACTCAGCTATTTTTTCCCTTTCGTGATGTCCAATATTTCATCCTGCAAAATTAATTGCCACGAGATAAAGAGGCTGTGTGAAAATGTAAAAACAAGAAGAATTTGTCATTCCCGACTTGGTCGGGAATCCATAAAAATCATGAGGTTCTGGATTCCCGTCCCTGACTTCTCAGGAATGACATTCCTACGCGGGAATGACAATTTTATCCTCATTTTTACGCAACCTCTTAACTTGATGATTGAAAATATTCGGTCAGAAATGCCATTCAAGTGTAATTAGGGGGGAATGGTCGTGTTTCAGCAAACCAGCGCGGACAACCGTCCGGGGCTGACTCCAGATTTGCAAATCCAATTGAGAGAACAACCAGGAAGCAACCAGCGCGTAACCGAAGTAAAATTGCCGCTGGTAGGAACGATTGTATGTCTCATAATAAGTAGTAATTTTGTCCGGACTAGTGGCGTTTCGGTAGTCTGCCTTTTTGTGCCGGGTTTGGTAAACAGAATAAACCAGTCCGGATAAACTGATTATCCCGGCAGATGCCAGCACTGCCCCGCGTGTTTTGTAGCCGCGGTGCCACTGTTCCCAGCCGGGAAAAAGAATCGACCGCCAGGCAACCGCTTTTCTCGGCGCTTTCAGTTGCACACGCTGCAGCCGGGTGTTGAGTTCCTGCAGAAAAGCGATTTTGGTCTTTTGAAACAAGACCAGCAGTTTCGGTGAAGTGGTCACCGGGTCGGGCGAAAAAGTGGGGTCGATTTCCAGCGCCTGCCAGAAATGGTTTTCGGCAAGGGTGGTGTTCCCGTTCTCGAAGGCAATAAATGCGGCGTACTGGTAAATTGTTTTCCTTTCCTCAGCGGGATACCGGTCGATGGACTGAAAAGCAATGTTCAAAAGCTGGCGGCATTTATCGTAATCGAATTTGTTGTACGCTTCGATCAATTGCGAAATCAGTTCGCTGCTTTGTGGCAGCTTATTTTCCTGTGCATTCATTAGGAGCGGAAAAAGCAGCAGGCACATGATTCCTGTAAAATATATCGTGTGTCTTAAAAGGTAGAATTTACTCATTTATTTCGTCAGATTGATTCGCTTTACCGATCGATATATTTTACCCTGCAAAGAGATGAAATATAGACCGGAAGGCAGTTCATTGCCAGCAGAATTTACACCGGTGAAGTGCCAGCGATACACCCCGGCGGACAGCTTTCCCCGAAAAACAGTGATCAGCTTTCTCCCCAGCGCGTCGTACACCGATACCGTCACTTCGTCCCGTTCCGGCAGGTGGAGTTGAATGGTGGTCGAATTATTAAACGGATTCGGATAATTGGAAAGCAGCAGGAAATTTTGCACTCCCGGAAGTTCACCGGGTCGAATATCTACCAGCATGTCCAGTTCTTCCACGGTATTCAAAACATGTCCCATCATGTGCCCGCGTCCGCCGATGGCGTAAATTTTGTCCTGCACTGCGGCAGCTACTAATTCCCGCCGGACAACAGATAAAGGCGGACCTTCCATCCACTGGGGCACACCGTCGTTTTGATAAAAAATTTGCAGTTTATTTAAATCCCCCCCCTGTCCGGTGCCGCCCACCAGCCAGGCGCGATTCCCGGCACTGGCATAACCGGCGCTGCCGCAATAATACAGCATGGTGCCAAC
>MVCZ01000040.1 GCA_002049825.1 Candidatus Zhuqueibacterota bacterium 4484_188 | reverse complement strand
ATCCTGCGCAGGTATTTCTTTTCCGTTTTTGCCTGCCCGGGCGGCTCTTTCAGGGAGTAAAAACCGAAAAAGGCAATAAACATGCTCAATGAGGTGAGCAGAAATAAATAGCCGTAATTGCGGAAGAAATCGGGTGAAGCGCCTAAGATAATTTTGGTCAGGTAGCCGGCAGCGATACTGAGCAGACCCCCGACAAAAAAGCGCCAGCCGAATAATTTGCCGCGAATCCCAACCGGAATGGATTTGGCGAGCACGTCGTAGTAGGTCACGTCGCCCATTCCGCCGGCAAGGAAAAACAGGAGGGTGAACGCAAAGAAAGTCACGGTAACAAACCCGGGATGCGATTGACCCCAGAAGAATGTAAGCAGTCCTATAATCAGCCAGCTCACCGCACGAATGAGCACCGCCAGTAGCAGGAAGATTTTCTTAAACCGCCGTTTCTGGATAATCGGTGCAAAAAACATCTGCGGCAGGATAAGACCGATGCGGTTGGCGGTGAACAGCACCCCGGAAAGCAGCGACGAACCGGTGAGCAGGTAAACAAAGGAAGATTGAATGGTAGTGATTTGCGAGAAAACCCCGGCGATATTCAGAAAAATGCCGTGAAAGAAAAATGCCCAGAAATTCCGTTTAACCGATCTGTCTAATTTTTGATTCATGCTTACTATCCATCGGTTCGATTTGCTTCAGCCATGAAAGCCGTTCCTGTTTTCCAGGGTTTCTTTACCGCCATTCTTTGATGCAGAAGACCGGGAAAAGATTCGCTGATTTTCAATCAATGCAAACGCATCGGCAGACGAATTTGGCAAAATAATTTGGATAGAAATAATTAGTCCATCGAAGTAAGAAGAACACGGGAGGAATAGAGTATTGGAGTTACAATGGAGAATTTTCTTTACATCCCCCTTAATCCCCCTTCCTCCAAAGGAGTCCCTTCGGGGAAAAGGGGGAGCTTGCGGGAAGTGTTCCTCCTTGAAAACAAGAAGTTTATGTCCACATACGGTTAAAAAAAAGTGTCTGCTCATACTGTATTTCTCTTTCCACACAAAAAACCGGGGAGAAAGCCCACTTCGAAGGGGGATTAAGGGGGATGTACACACGCCGCTGTGCACCAAAAGACTTTTACTCTATGGATTCCTGCCTTCACAGGAATGACAGTCCATGTCGCTGTTTCTATAGGTTCAGGAGATAAACGGAGGAGCCTTCTGAACAAGCGATGCCCATTGTGGAAAACCCTTCGCTGATTTCTGCCACCACTCCCTTTTTTTCCCTGCTTACAAAGGAGGGTGTTGCCATATCGACGACGAAAATATTCACCGCTTCAAAAAATCCATTCCTCCATAACCCCCTTTCGTTTAAATTGAGACTAATTTTAAATTGCCTGTATACTTTTCGATTTCTCTGCATCAAATTAGGGTAAATAACAGATAGACAAAAAAAGTGAGAGTAAGACATGACCAGAGAAGAAGTTTACCAGGCGATTGAGAAGGTGGAACATCCGGAGATTGCCGCCACGCTGGTGGAACTGGGTATGATTCTGGATATTTCGGTTCAGGGACAAACCGCCACCGTGGCGATGGCACTGCCCACACTGGGTATTCCGGAAATGGTGCAGGTGGCGCTCAGCGATAGCCTGCGCCAACCCATTGAAAACCTGGGTCTGAAAATGGAAGTCGAATTTTTTGAGATGACCGACCAGGCAAAAAATAATTTTTTCCAGATGGCACAAGCCCGGTGGAAAGGATCAATTTAAAAGCGGTATTTTTGCCGGTATCTTATGATTGAATGATTGCGAACAATTTCTTTCGTAGTTTGTGACAACATATTTTGGAGAGGTTTTAATATGGAATCATTACTGTTTAATTTGTCCGAGAAACCGACGGACAGCATACAGGACGAATACGATGTGGTAATTATCGGTGCCGGTCCCGCCGGACTGACCGCCGCCATCTACACCGGCAGGGGGAAACTCTCCACGCTGGTGCTGGAGAAAGAAGTGGTTGGCGGCGAAGTAGAAACTACCGATAAAATCGAGAACTACCCTGGTTTCCCGGAGGGCATTAGCGGGCACACCCTGTCGGAGCGGATGCAGCAGCAGGCGAAACATTTCGGCGCTCACATTGCCATCGGCACACTGGAAGATTTCGACTTCACCGGCACGCCCAAGCGCTTACGCTTCCAGGGAAAAGACATCCGGGCAAAAGCGGTGATTATTGCCACCGGAACGACTCCCAAAAAATTAGGAGTACCGGGAGAGAAACAGTTCATCGGGCGCGGGGTCTCATTTTGCGCCACCTGCGATGCCGCTTTCTTCGCTAACTCCGATATTGCCGTGGTTGGCTGCGGTAATTCCGGACTGCAGGAAGGGTTGTTCATCTTAAAATATGTCAATAAAATTCATTTCATCGAATATTTGCCGGAAATCAAAGCCGAAAAAATTCTGGTCGAAAGGGTTCAACAGCACCCCAATGTGGAATGCCACCTGAACACCGAAGTGGTTGCCATCGAGGGCAAGGAGCGGGTAAACGGAATTCAGATTCGGAACCGCGCCACCGGTAAAACCGAGCGTCTGCCCGTGCAGGGTGTTTTTGTTTACATTGGGCTGCAGCCGACCACCGCTTTCCTGAAAGGAGCGGTGAAACTGGATAAATACGGTTATATCGAAACCGACGCGCAAATGGCAACTTCTCTTCCCGGTGTGTTTGCTGCCGGCGATGTGCGGGATAAAAATTTATACCAGATTACTACAGCAGTCGCCGACGGTTCGGTTGCCGCGGTATCTGCCGAACGATATATCGAAAATCTAAAAAACAATTCTTAAAAAAACGAAATACTGAAACGCGGCAAAAATACCGACCGCAAAAATCAATAGGAGTCAATTTTAGCTGTGAAAAACGGGAACAGAAAAAAAACCGGGCGACAAACAGATGTACCGGAGATGAGTGAGGTTCGCCTTGCCCTGGAAAAAACCGGTAACAATATTTTCCAGAGCGTGCCGGTTATTTTGAGTGTTTTATTACTGATTTCGCTGGTTCTCACACTCATACCGGCAGCCGCGGTAGAGAAGTTATTCACTGGCAATCGCTTTCTCGATCCGTTAATCGGTTCGATTGCCGGCAGCATTTCTTCCGGTACCCCGTTGACCAGCTACATTATTGGCGGAGAACTCCAACGCCAGGGAATCAGCCTGCCGGCGGTCACAGCCTTTATTGTGAGTTGGGTGACTGTGGGAATCGTGCAGTTTCCGGCAGAGGCACTCACGCTGGGGAAAAAATTTGCCACCGTTCGGAATCTTCTGGCGTTTGTGTCTTCAATTCTTATCGCCATTTTAACGCTGCTGATTCTGGAGTAAGGCAAAATTCATGAAAAAGAAAAACAAAAAATCATACCTCTCCTGGTATTTATTGTCGGCGGTTGTGCTGACCTACCTGTTTCTTTTTTTATTTGCGCCAGACCTATTTAACCGGGCAGCCCTCCAATTTTTAAAATTACTCAAAAAAATGATTCCGGTGCTGGCAGGCGTTTTTCTCCTGATATTTGTGATTAACTTATATTTGAAACCAAAAAAAATAGTCCGGCACCTGGGACAGGAATCCGGCTTCAAAGGCATTCTGCTCGCTACCGTGGCAGGTGTCATCTCCACCGGTCCCATTTACGTGTGGTACCCCCTGCTGGCAGACCTGCGCGAGAAAGGGATGATAAACAGCCTGATCACAATTTTTCTGTACAACCGCGCAGTTAAAATACCGTTGTTACCGATGATGATTTACTATTTCGGTATAAGTTTCACCGTCACCTTAACCGTGCTGATGATTCTTTTTGCGGGGATCAACGGCTGGGCTGTAGAAAAAATTACCGGCAGGAAAGTTTTATAAAGGAAAAGAAGAATGGAAAATAGAATCAGGATCAACCACGTTGCACTGTGGAACCGTTCGGAAAAAAATGCGGATATTTTTTACGGCGAACTATTGGGTCTGGAAAAACAGTATCGGTTTACCCTCGACGCTGAACTGGCTTTTAAAATTTTCGGAACCAGACAACCGCTGCGGGCAATTGTTTTTGCAAACGCCAATTACCGGATTGAAGTTTTTCTCAGCGACAGGGACCAACTCCAGGTTCCGGTCATCAACCACATTTGTTTTGAAATCAAAAACCGGGAGCAGTTTCTGCACCAATGTGCCGAATCCGGGATCGAGAGAATCGTCATTCCACGCAATGGTGGTCAAACGGTTTTTATCCGGGATTTTGACGGAAATCTATTCGAGATAAAAGAACGGAGTAACGATTCTGACTCCGGTTCACAGGGCTAAATACAATGTATCCGTAGATTACCGGACATTAAAAACCGGAACGGTCGTATAAATAATAACACGACTCAGAGAGGAGATAGAAAAATGAAGGAAAATTTTTTGAACACCGATGAAATGGAATGGCAGGATGGCGCGCACTATTCTGCTGAAACTGCCTGCCGGTTTCGACCTGGAGGGACACACCCACATTCGCACCGAACAGCATTTTGTGTTAGAAGGCGAATATGAGGCGAACGGAAAGACCTACGGCGCCGGCACTTACCAACTCATCCCGGCGCAGACTTCGCACGGTCCCTATACTTCTAAAACCGGCGCTGTCCTACTGGTCATCTGGGACCCGGCGTAAATTTCAGACTGATTGTCATCGGCTGACTGATATTCCGGCTGTAACTGTCCACGGCGGATGCCGGCAAATTGTGGCTCTAATTTGTGAGCATTGGTAATGAGATAGTAAAAAACCGAATTCGATTTCATCCTGAGCAGAGTCGAAGGGTTTATCCTGAGCGCCTGCCTGGCTGCCCCGGCAGACAGGTAGTCGAAGGGTGAATTAGTATCCGCTAAATGTTCACATAAAATCCGGTTAAAAAAATTCTGCGATCGGAATAAAATGCCAAAATCCGAACCCTTTGAAACACATACACAACAATATGAAGATTGGTTTGTGACCAATCGGTTTGCCTACCGGTCGGAGCTCCTGGCAGTAAAAAAACTGCTTCCGGCAACAGGTTGGGGGATTGAAATCGGCGTAGGAAGCGGTTTGTTTGCCCAACCGCTGGGCATTGACTGGGGAGTTGAACCATCGGTCAAGATGCGGACGCTGGCGGTTCAGCGCAGGATCAGAACCATTGGCGGCAGCGCCGAAATGCTTCCCCTCAAATCGGCGCAGTTCGATTTTTCCCTGATGGTCACCACGGTCTGTTTTTTAGACGATGTTGAACAATCGTTCCGGGAAACGAACCGCATCCTTAAACCCGGCGGAAGTTTCATTATCGGTTTTATTGATAAAAACAGTCCGCTGGGCGAACTATACCGGCAGTACCAACAACAAAATGTGTTTTACCGTGTTGCCACATTTTATTCAACGGAAGAAATTTTGAGTTACCTGAAAAAATCAAACTTTAGCAACTTTCAATTTACCCAGACCATCTTTCACAATCTGTCCGATATTCACCAGGTTGAACCTGTGAAAGATGGCTATGGACAGGGTTCATTCGTGGTAATCAGAGGAGAAAAAAAGTGAAACTCAACTTACGCAACCAGTTTATATCCGCACCGGTAAAATTGGGTTACAGCGACGCCTCCGGTGAAGTGAAAGAGAAGCACATTATTTTTTACCGGGAACGAAGCCAGTTCCTGGGCGCCGTAATACCCGAGCCGCTGTACCTGGACAAGGGCTTGCGGGAAATTCCCACCCAGATAGGAATTGACAGCGACGAAAAAATCCCCGGACTCAAGCAGCTCACCAACGAGATCCATCGATTGGGGTCAAAAGTTATTGCCCACCTGAACCATCCCGGGCGGATGGCAAATCCCAAAATTCCCGGCAACTATTTTTTGTCGTCCACTGCAAAACCGTGTGAAAATGGCGGTGCGGTTCCCCTGCCCATGACTGAAGCAGATATGAACGAGGTAAAGAGACTCTTTACCGAAGCCGCCCGCCGGGCAGTGGAAGCCGGTTTCGACATCATCGAGTTGCAGTTCGGGCATGGCTACCTGCTGGCGCAGTTTATCTCCACCGCCGTTAACGACCGCAGCGATGAGTACGGGGGAAGCTTCGAGAACCGCATTCGTTTTCCGCTGGAGGTTCTGCAGGCGGTGCGCCGGGCGGTGGACGTACCCATCATTGCCCGCATCAGCGGAGACGAGATGATTCCCAACGGCATCAAAATCCAGGAAATGATTGCTTTTGCCAGGATTCTGCAAGAAAACGGGGTGTCTGCCATTCATGTTTCGGCAGGTACGGTGTGCTCCACCCCGCCCTGGTTTTTCCAGCACATGTTTGTTCCCAAGGGCAAGACCTGGGAGCTGGCAGCTTTGCTGAAAAAAGAAATTGACCTGCCGGTTATTTTTGTCGGGCGAATCAACTCGCCGGCAGATATCGATAAATTAAAAAACGAATACCATGCCGATTACATTGCCCTGGGTCGTGCACTGATTGCCGATCCCGATTTTGTCGGCAAGTACCTCAAAACTGTACCCGGAACTATTCGCCCCTGCCTTGCCTGCTCGGAAGGCTGCCTGGGCGGTGTAAAATCCGGTCAGGGGCTGCACTGCGTTGTAAATCCTACCGTGGGGCAGGAAGAGGAATATTTGCTTGCCGCCGAAGAAAATAAAAGCTTTGCGGTGGTTGGCGGCGGTCTTGCCGGTATGGAAGCAGCCCTCACCCTGAAAGAACGGGGACACGAGGTGGTCATTTTCGAGAAGGAACGACTTGGCGGGCAGTTCAATTTAGCCTATCTGCCACCTCACAAAGAGAGCCTGAAAGAAATCCTGGATTATTTTGAATATGAAATAAAGTCCAGAAAGATTAAAGTTGTTTACCGGGAAGCGCAACCGGAGGATTTACTATCGGGAGAATTTGATGGCGTGCTTTTAGCCACCGGCGCCATTCCGGCTGTTCCACCCATTCAGGGTCTGAAAGAATTTTACTGGGCGGAATTCCTGCTGGACGAAAACCTGCCGGAGTATAAAAAAGTGCTGGTAATTGGGGGTGGTCTTATCGGTGTGGAAATTGCCAGCAAATTGGTGGATAAAAATAACGAAGTAATTATTGTAGAAATGCTGGATGAAATGGCGCGGGGCATGGAAATGATTGAAAAGGCGCTCACGTTGAAAAAACTGCGCATGAAAGAGGTGCCGATGTACACCAACTATACCGTTACCGAAGTGAGCGGTGACCTGGTCAAAATTTCCGGCGACAAGGAAATAACGCTCAGCGGAATCGATAAAATTGTGGTGGCGACCGGAATGGAAAGTTACAATCCCCTGGAGGAAAAATTGGCAGGGAAAATTCCGCTATATGTTATTGGCGATGCCAAAAAGGTGGGCAAAGCGCAGGATGCCATCCGGGATGGGTACGCCACGGCGAAATCACTGTAAACAGTAAGGACGAAAATGGAGAGAATTTACCCGGAATCGAAAGTGGAAATTCAGGGTTTCACTGCCCGAAAATATGATCAGATCATGAATGTCATGTCCCTGGGACTGTACGACCGGTTTATCCGCTCGGCAATTGCCCGATTACAAATTCAGCCGGCAGACCGGATCATTGACCTGGGCTGCGGCACCGGGCGCAATGCCTGCCTGATGCGGCACTACCTGAACGAAAGCGGTTCTATCCTGGGACTTGACATATCAAGTGAAATGGAAACCCAATTCCGGGAAAACTGCCAACAGTTCCCTAATGTTTCCTTCCGAAATCAACGCATCGACACACCTTTCACCCTGGAACAAAAATACGACAAGGCATTCATCAGCTTTGTCCTGCACGGATTTCCGCACGAGATTCGCTTAAAAATAATAGAAAACGTTTATCGCAACTTAACCGATGGCGGCAAATTCTGCATCCTTGACTTCAACGAATTCTCTCTGAAAGAAATGCCTTTTTACCTCCGCATTCCCTTCAAAACCATCGAGTGCAAATATGCGTTCGATTTTATCGAAAGGGACTGGAAACAAATTTTAGGGGAACAGGGTTTCGCTAATTTCGAAGAATCGTTTATGTTTAAAAAATATGTTCGCCTGCTCATTGCGCAAAAACAATAAAGTGAGAATTTGATGGTACTCCGGGTAATAGCTTGGTTAATTATGTTAATTGGCGGCAGTGTGCTGGGTTTGTGGCTGGATTGGCAGTTGTTTCAGCCGCTCTTTTTCAGCCCACTCTTTCACATTCTCAGTCTATTGCCGGGAATTATATTACTTCGCCTGGTTCTGCAAGCCAGCAGGAACACCGGTAGATTTTTAGCACGCACCACCAGGGAAGGCAATTTGCCGCGATTCGAGACCAACCGCCTGGTTACCACCGGGTATTACGCCTGCATGCGCCATCCTATGCATTTCGGGCTATTGTTCTTCCCGCTCTCTGTTGCCCTGATTTTAGGCTCGGTTAGTTTCATTCTTTTCATTGCACCGGTAGAAATGGTTTTTATGATCGCCATGATTAAATTTTTCGAGGAACCGGAAGCGATTCGCAAATTCGGGCAGGAATACCTGGACTACAAAAACCGGGTGCCAATGTTCAGCTTGAAATGGAATTGCCTGAAACCACTTTTCAGCAAAAAAAACGGCGGCTCTGCTGTTCTTTAGCGCAGCAGCAACATTCCGAAAGGACAATCTTTACCATGAATTGGGGAAAAAGCGATCGGGAAATTTGGCTTGGCGGTAAAGGAATTCGTTTCCTGCAAGACCTGGGTGTAACCGCCGGAGAAGTTGTGGTGGATTTCGGCTGCAATGCCGGGAATTACACCATTCCTGCCGCTGAGTTGATCGGAAGTGCCGGGCGCATCTATGCCATTGAACAGGATGCCCCGGCTTTGAAACAGTTAAAAGAGTGGGCACGGTCCCATAACCTGAAAAATATTGTATACCTGAATACTTCCCAAATAAAAGAGATTGATCTGAAACCGCACAGCATTGATCTGGTGTTGGCTTATGATGTGCTTCACTACTTCGGGAAAGCGGAGAGAATAAAAATATATATTCGGTTTTACAACTGGTTAAAACCGGACGGAATGCTCTCCGTTTTCCCCAAACATAACAAACAGGACTTTCCCATGTGGCATTTAGCCGAACTTGATTATGAAGATATCATCGGCGAAATCGAATCGACCGGTTTCAGACTAATAGAGAAAACGGAGCAGGAACTGATTCACGACGATTACCTGGAAAATGGGGTCATCCTGAATTTTACGGTGAGCAAATTAAACGCTGTCGGCTCTTAGATGTTGATTACCCTCCCGACCCCGCCTTCCAGATATTGATCGGGATATTTCTTTTTCAACTCAGCTTTGTGTTGGGTGCAGTGTGTGGGGCAAATTAATTTCAGCCCGGCAAACAATTCGTATTGATTGAAACCGTGAAGTCCGCCGATAATACCGTACAACTTTCCGAATTGTTTTGCTGCGTGCAGGATTAATTCCATGCGCGGGTGAGAGCAACCCACAAAAAGAACCAGACCTTTCCCGGTCTCTACACTCATCGCCTGTTCAATTCCCTGCAATTCGCCGGTCGAATAAACCCCCTCGGCAATCCGGGTCGGTTTCTCAAGGTAGGTAATCTCTTCGGCATTCCTAACCCCACGCAGCGAAGGCGGCAAAAACAGGTAAACATCACGGTTTACATTCAGAAATTCAGCCAAACCGCCGATGTGGTCAAAATGGTTGTGTGAGATAAATACATCATTAATCGAATTAGGATCAATATTAAGTTGTTTCATATTTTCCAGCAAAATGGCTCCGTTTGCACCGGTATCGAAGAGAATTTTTCTTCCCGCCAATTCCACCACACAGGCAAATCCCCAATCCGGCTGCAAATCTGCCCGGGTTGTGGTATTGTCAAAAACAATGGTCGCTTTCATCTTACCCCCTTACGGTATTTCTAAAAACTTAAAAAAACACCAGTTTTAATCCCATAAAAAATAACATAATTCCCAGCAAAGTTTTCAGGGTTTCGCGGGGTAGCATAGTCCCCCAGGATGACCCGATATAACTGAACAACAGGAAAAATACCATGATCAGAATGCCGGCCTTTAAATCCACGAACCCGCTTTTGTAGTAGTTGTAAGCGGCAAGCAGACTGACCGGTGCCGCTACAATGAACAGTGTGGTTCCCTGTGCTAATTTCTGTGGGAAATGGGCGGCAAAGAGCAGCGAAAAAATAATAATAGCGCCGCCGCCAACCCCAACCAAGCCCATGCTGCATGACGACCGACGCTTTTCCCTGCAAAAAAATATCGGTGATTTCATGCGTATATGCGGATGGTACGGTGTTTATTTCAACAATTTTTGCACCGTTGGATTTTGCCTGGAACGGAAGGGTAGATGCCGGCATAATTTCACCGGTGGTACCGATAACTAAAAACAGGTCGGCAGTTTCCGTCTCCCGGATGGAATTTTCCAGCGCATACGCCGGTATGGGTTCCCCGAAGAAAACAAAATCCGGTTTCAGCAAGCCGCTGCAAACGGGGCAGAGCGGTGGAAGAACACCCAGGTCAATTTCGTTCACCGGACATTTTTTTCCGCAATCGATACAGACGAGTGTTTGTGAAGTGCCGTGAAACTCGTACACCGTTTGGCTGCCTGCTTCCTGATGCAGGTTATCAATATTCTGAGTAATGATGCTGTGCAGCCACTGGGAAGTTTCCATCTCCGCCAGAACAAAATGTGCCGGATTCGGACGTGCCTTGCCAAAATAGTCATAGAAAATTTCTTTAATCAGTTTCCATGATTGCCGCGGGTGATTCATGAAATAACTGATTTCCAGGAAAACAGGGTCGTATTTGCTCCACAGACCATCGGGTCCACGGAACGGGGGAATACCGCTTTCTACTGATATTCCTGCACCGGTAAATGCGGTGCTATGTTTTACTTCCCGAATCATTTTCGCTGCGGTTTCAACAGAATTCTTCATAAAAAAGCGCCCTCACGTCCGGTTTATTTCTTCATCCAGAAAGGTCCGCAGTGTATCTTCAATCTTTCCATTTTGAAAGACCAGTTTCAGCCCTCTTTCCCGAAGCCGGTCGATTCCCCGTTTGCCGATTCGGGCGGAAATGACCCAATTGCAATCCCGGAGGATTTCGTACACATCCAGCGTTTTCAGATGCTGTATGGTTTTGGCATAGGGATTCGCCCGTTTTTCTTTCAGTTTAATGCTTTCCACGCTCTCAACCTCGAAAATATAAAACTGCTGTGCCCGCCCCAGCATACCGGGGAAAATGGTCTCACCATCATCGGTGGGAATGGCAATCAGGGCGCCTCCTCGCACTTTATTCTTTACAGAACGATTCCTCAAAACACGCTCCCCCAATCCTCTACCTTCCCTTCTCATTACTTCCTTCTTCCTTTCCCCTTTTTACTTTTGCCTTTTACGCCGCCTTTTCCCCCCGCTTCAATTTCCGCAGGTAAAATTTGTTTCCCTGAAATACGGATTCAATCAATTTGCCTTGCCGAATCAATCGTTCGACGATGTTCCAACCGCTTCCGGCGCGCTGTAAAAATTGCTCAACCGCATCTTCCCGCATGGGGTGTACCGCGGTGATGCTGAGCAGATCTTCTTCAACATTACCGGTAAAGGCGAAGGCGTTCCCCTCGTAACCGATCAGTAATTCCACCTCATGGAGTTTCTGTTTAAAAAGGTGAAATGCCCGGTTGAT
>MVCZ01000039.1 GCA_002049825.1 Candidatus Zhuqueibacterota bacterium 4484_188 | reverse complement strand
CCACGGGTAACAAAAATATGTGAATCTTCTAAAAATGAGACAAAATCCTTTTTATCCTTCATAACAACATCCCTATTGTTTTCAATCCTATTATCGGTAAAGAAGATGCGTTCATTAAGAAAGAAATTCTTTTCATTGGTCTGTTTGAGCAGTGAAAAAATGCAGATACGGACAAAGTACGGATTCCCGTTACCCGGTTGTCACAATTTACACCGGTATGTAAAACGCCCCGGCACTAACAGCGCCTTACGGAAAAATAGTACCAACCGATCAGTACCCCCCGGAAAACTGCTGCGGCTAAGCCCGGACACCGCTTTGCCGATCTGACCAGGAGGGTTCGATCGGCTTTTTCATCTTTCCTTGCATCAGGAACGATTTATGCGTAAAATTGCAAACTTTTTTGGAGGAAAACTTATGACCGTAACAAAATCAGATTTAGTGAATCGGCTGGCGGAAGCAACCGGTTGGACCAAGGTGGATGTAGAGATCATATTGAACGGTCTGATGGCAAACATCATGGAATCGCTGCAGGAAGGCGACCGGGTAGAAATCCGCGGGTTCGGAAGTTTTTACAGTAAAGAGCGACAACCGCGGCTGGTTAAAAATCCCAAAACCAGTAAAATTGTTGCCGTAGACCACCGCTTTGTCCCGGTTTTCCGCCCGGCAAAATATTTCAAAACCAGTGTAAATAAGAGCCTTTTAGCCAAATTCGGATCGGAAAAGAATGAGTCGTAAATGCAGCGAATGCGGTGGCGCCGTTCCAGATAATGCGAACTTTTGCCCGAAATGCGGCGCTTCTGTCCGGGCAGAAAATGAACCGGCTGAAAAAGGCGATGCCCCACAGTTAGTCGCTTCAATGAATAAATTTAACCTGATCTACCTGGTGGCACTAATAGCTATTGTCATTACCGCTATTTATAGCTACCGCTACTTCATTCCGGTGTCCCAAACAAAAAGCAGCGTAAAAGCCGAACAGATTCCGGCGGAGCAACCACCGGTTCTGAACCAGAAACGATTGAACGAACTTCAGGGGCGGCTGAAAAAAAATCCCCACGGAATTACCGAAAACGTGGCAATGGGTAATTTTTATTTCGATAACAGCCGTTTTGACGAGGCGCTTCTCTACTACCAGGATGCGCTGAAACACGATCCCAACAATGCCGATGTCATCGTGGACGCCGGTGTGTGTTTCTTTAATCTTACCAACCTGGATAAAGCGAAAGAGTATTTTAACAAAGCATTGCAACTGAATCCGAATCATCCCAATGCACTCTATAACCTGGGTGTCATCTACGCCCAATCCGGAGACATGGAAGCCATGTTAAACGAATGGAACAAATTAATCGAAGTTGCTCCCGAATCCGGTCCGGCAAAAACAGCCAGGCAAATGATAGAACAAGTAAAGAAAAATACACCGGGTAAATAACCACCAAACCTGAAAGGAGAAATTTCTATGCCCTGTGGCCGTAAGCGAAAACGTCATAAAATGGCTACTCATAAAAGAAAAAAACGATTGCGGAAGAACCGACATAAGAAAAAGGTTCGGTAAACATTTTTTGGGAAGAGCAATTATTTTTTCAACATCAAATTTAGTATTTTCACCAATAGCAAAAAAGCAGACCAAATAAGATGACCTTTCTTATCAGACCGGATGCCTGTTCACGATGAATGAAGGTATTCGGTTTGATTTTTTAATCACCAAAGATTGGGAGAGAAATGGAAAAACGGGTTTACACTGTTTCGGACCTGACCCGCGAGATTAAGCAGGTTCTGGAATCGAGTTTTCCCAGGCTTTGGGTGGAGGGAGAAATATCGAACCTGAAAAGACATTCTTCCGGTCATCTCTATTTTACCCTGAAGGACAGCAATTCACAACTCAATTGTGCCATGTGGCGTTTCCGGGTGGGGCAACTTCTTTTCCAGCCCCAGGACGGAATGAAGGTACTGGTGGAAGGCGATGTCCAGGTGTACGAGCGAGGTGGATATTACCAGCTTATCGTCAACCAAATTCAGCCTGCCGGTATCGGCGATTTACAACTTGCCTTTGAACAATTAAAGAAAAAACTGCACGCCGAGGGATTGTTCGATGAATCCCACAAAAAAAGACTGCCACAATTTCCGGAACGAATCGGCGTGGTCACTTCGCCCACCGGCGCTGCCATTCGGGACATCGTGAGCGTGGTTTCGCGGCGTTTTCCCGGTGTGCAACTGATTATTAACCCGGTGCGGGTGCAGGGCGAAACCGCCAAAGAAGAAATCGCACAAGCCATCCGGGAATTTAATGAATACGGCAAAGTGGACGTTCTGATAGTGGGCAGGGGCGGTGGTTCGCTGGAAGACCTGTGGGCGTTTAACGAAGAAGTGGTCGCCCGGGCAATTTTTGATTCGAAAATCCCGGTGATCTCGGCAGTGGGTCACGAAATCGATTATTCAATTTCCGACTTTGTTGCCGACCGCCGCGCCCCAACCCCTTCCGCTGCCGCCGAAATGGTGGTACCCAACCGGAAAGAACTTATGGGCAACCTGGCTTATTTCCGGGAAAAACTGAAAAATACCCTGAAACAACAAATTGACACGCAGCGGGAGAAAATTCTGAACTTTCGCCGCAGCTACGGTTTTCGCCGCCCGGAAGATATTGTTTTTCAGAAAATACAGCTCCTGGACGAATTGGGACGGAAAATAACCCTGACGCTTTCTCACCGCTTGGCGGTGAAAACCCAAACCGTGCAGAATCTGAAAAACCAAATCCGCGCGCTTAATCCTTCCGCGGTGCTGCAGCGCGGTTACAGCATTTGCTATAAAGACGGCAAGGTAGTGCGGGATGTGAACCAGGTGAATGCGCTGGACATGGTTCAGATAAAATTAGCGCGGGGATATTTTCTGTCACAGGTACAAATGATCGGAGAAAACGAATGAAAAACCAGATAACCTTTGAGCAAGCCATGAAGCGACTGGAAGAAATTGCCGCCACCCTGGAAACCCCGGGGGGCGATTTCGAAACAAAACCGCTGGACGACACGGAAACACCTGAATAATCTCTCCCTTCACCGCTTATCCCAATTTACCAGACATACCGGCAGTGAATCTAATCGGAGCCTTTTTTCGAGGTCATTTGATACTATTTCAGTAACATCATTTTACGGAATCGTTTAAAATTTCCGGCGTGTATTCCGCAAAGATAAATTCCGCCGGAAAGAACCCTGCCCGATTCGTCCCGTCCATCCCATTCAACAGTGTAAACACCCGGCACCAGGTATTCATTTACCAGCGTTTTCACTTTCCTGCCCAGCATATCAAAAACAGCCAACCGAACCGGCACCACTTTCTGTTTTCCCGCCGGAATATCGAAACGAATGCTGGTGGCGGGATTAAACGGATTGGGATAATTATTGTGCAGTGCATATTCGCCGGGAACGGTAGCCGACCGCTTTAAACGGCTGGGAGTAGCAGACACCGTTTTCAGGAATGTGCGACTCCCATTGAAATCCACATCAGCGAGTTTGTACCAGTATGTTATTCCGTTTACCACATGTGCATCTGAATACACATAGTGGTGGACTTCGGTAGAATTTCCCGCCCCCTTGAGAGCAGGATTTACGCGGTACGTGTCAATTTTGCGATATTCACCTTTTTTCTGCACAGAGCGGTAAATTTCAAAGCCGGCATTATTTATCTCACCGGCGGTCGTCCAGGAAAGGAGCACTGAATTGTCCCCGGGTTTTACAGTAAATCTTTCCAGTTGCACTGGCAGGGCAAGGTCGGTTAATGAACCGGGAATGGGAATTTCGCTGCCGGTAATATCGTTGTTTCCTAGATCGGTGACCAGGTAATCCGGAATATCATTTGACCAACTAAGCGTGGTGTTTGCGTTCGTCATGATGTATTCAATAGTAATAGTTACAATCCTGGTCCAGCTTGTTTCGATACTGTTTGGATTTCCCAGGTTATATGAATAAACATAATCTATTTTGCCGGTGGAGGAATGATAGAGTTCGGTCACATTGTAATTTGGTCCCGACCCCAAAACAGTATCTGCCGTAAAACGTTCATTGGAAAAAGCCAACGATTGAACCTGGGGTCGAAAGGTGTTATCCAGTTCGAAGGCATCCTGGAAAACCCGAATCGAAACACTACCGGCATCCGACCGCCCTTCAACATCAATAATCAGGGTGCCGGTACCGGCGGCGGGAAAATTATAGGTATTGCTCACCAGCGTTAACTGGGTATCTACTGCCGGGAACACGTGTCCCGGAAGAAAAAGAAAAACAAATAATATGATCAGTATTTCAGCGAATTTCATTGTTTGTTCTCTTCCTGTTTCAAAATCCTTCATCAGATCAATCGTAGTAAATTTAAACTAATGATCGGCAAAAGTGTAACTGTTTTACGGTACTGCCGATTCTTTCCCCTGGTTCAGTTGACAGATGTTGTAATCTTCGCCAAAACCCCGCCACTGTCCCAGATGCCCACGGTCATTCCATTTACCGAAAGGCTGAGACCGGGGGAACCGCCCGGCCCCTCATCGAGTTCATACGCAGCGGTCTGTTGATATTCATTCCCGGAACAATCATTGAGTGCCGGCAGGATCGGGAAGTCTGTTCACCTGATTTTCAACCGGATTGCTTATGTTCGTGAAATCGCTTATATTTGT
Source organism: Candidatus Zhuqueibacterota bacterium 4484_188 (assembly GCA_002049825.1). Lineage (GTDB taxonomy): Bacteria > Calditrichota > Calditrichia > RBG-13-44-9 > RBG-13-44-9 > 4484-188. Next base: position 4,829 of record MVCZ01000039.1, on the reverse strand, counting down.
ACCCGATTTGAGGGCGACAGGCAATGCAGCAAATCCAATTGAACATAAAACATTACCAAGGGGTGCTTTATGAAAAACATACTGTTGTTTTTTGTTATTCTGTTCATTGCGGGGATGGTGGTGGCAGATAATTCCGGAAACGGATTCTTCCCCTATTCCTACGAGAAATATAATCTGCCCAACGGATTTACCGCCTATTTAATCCCGGTAGAAGGCAGCGGGTTAGTTGCTTACTACAGTGTGGTTCGCACCGGCAGCCGTGACGAGTGGGAACCGGGAAAATCCGGTTTTGCCCATTTCTTCGAACACATGATGTTTCGCGGGACCAAAAAATACCCCGGCTCAGTGTACGACCGTATGGTGACCGAAATGGGGGCTGATGCCAATGCTTACACCACCGATGATTACACATGTTTCCACATGGTAGCTCCCAGCCATGACCTGGAAAAAGTAATGGAACTGGAAAGCGACCGGTTCCAAAACCTGGATTACGATGAGAAAGCGTTCAAAACCGAATCCGGGGCGGTGTACGGGGAATACCGCAAAGGGCGGGTGAATCCCTACGCAGTGCTGGAAGAAGAATTGCAAAACACTGCCTTTGATAAGCACACTTACAAACACACTACTATCGGTTTTGAACGCGATATCAAGAACATGCCCAATATGTACGCTTATAGCAAAAGTTTCTTCAAGCGCTACTACCGACCGGAGAACGTGGTGTTGATGATTGTGGGCGATTTTTCCATTCCGCAAGCTAAAGAGCTGGTTCAAAAATACTACGGCGACTGGAAGCCCGGTTACGTGGCGCCGAAAATTACCCCGGAACCCAAGCAGCAGGGAGAACGGGTAAAAGAAGTAAAATACAGCGGCAGAACCCTGCCGATTCTCTGGATTGCCTACAAAGGAGATGCCTTTGACCCGGCAAACAAAATGATTGCTGCGGCTGATTTACTGGGCGACCTGGCGTTCGGGCAAAACAGTGAAATCTACAAGAAATTGGTACTGCGGGAACAGAAAGTGCAATTCATCGGCAGTTACTTTCCTTACAACCGCGATCCGGGACTGCTGAACATCTATTGTATGGTCAAAGATGAAAATGACATTCCTTACGTGAAGCAGGAAATCAACACCACGGTAGAAAAATTTCGTAAAGAGCTGGTAAAGCAAACGGAACTTGACAAACTGAAAAAACGGGTGCGCTACGCGTTCCTAATGAAACTGGAAACGCCGGATGACATTGCCGGCAACCTGGCGCGCTTTGTTGCCCTCACCGGCGGGATTGATGAAATCAACACCTTGTTCGACAATATCCAGGCGGTAACCCCGCAAGATGTCCGGGCTGCCGCCCAAAAATATTTTCAGAAAAAACATCGCACCGTGATTACGCTGAAGGGGGAAAAATAATGAAAAAGTTTATGCTTATTACCGTGACTTTCATTCTCATCGGCTCATTTTTCTGGAGCGGATGTCAAAAATCAGCAGGTTTACAAATGGTTCAATACCCGGTAAAAGACGACCCCACCGTTTCCTTCCGCCTGTGGTTTAAGGTTGGTTCGATGAACGACCCGGTGGGCAAAGAAGGACTGGCGGCGCTGACTGCGAATATGATTACCCGGGGAGCTACCCAAAAACACTCCCTGGAAGAGATTACCGATTTGCTCTATCCCATGGCTGCCGGTATCAATAACCAGGTCGATAAAGAAATGACTATTATTTACGGAAGAACCCATAAGGACAATCTGAAAGATTACTATGCCATTCTGAAAGAAGTAGTCATGGAACCGGCGTTTAAAGAAGAAGATTTTGAGCGGATCAAAACCAACACACTGAATTACCTGGAAAAAACCCTGCGCTACGCCGACGATGAAGAATTAGGCAAGGAAGTGCTGAGCGAATTTGTGTACATCGGAACCACCTACCAGCACATTGAGGAAGGGTATATTTCCGGTATAAAGAATATTACCCTGGATGATGTAAAATCCTTTTATCGGAAACTATACACCCGCGGTAACCTGGTCATCGGTTTGGGTGGCGGCTACGATACGGCTTTTGCCGAACAGGTAAAGAAAGATTTTTCCCAACTCCCGCCCGGTGCGTCAAAAGAGGTGCCCAAACCAAAGGTGTCGCCCATCGACGGAATGGAAATTCGCATTGTGGAAAAGGATGCCAATGCTACGGCAATCAGTTTTGGTTTCCCCATCGACGTGCTGCGCGGCGAAAAAGATTACTATGCGCTGGCAATTGCCAATTCCTGGCTAGGCGAGCATCGCAATTCCAGTTCGCACCTCTACCAGGTGATTCGGGAAACCCGGGGGCTTAACTACGGTGATTATTCCTACATCGAGCATTTCCCCAACGGCGGACGGCGGCAGTTTCCACCGCCCAACGTTGCCCGCCGGCAGCAAATGTTCCAAATCTGGATTCGACCGGTGCCCAACTACGCCAAAATGTTTGCTTTCCGGGCGGCATTGCGGGAATTACAGAAACTGGTTGATAATGGAATGAGCGAAGACGATTTTCAGCTTACCAAAAAATTTCTGAATAATTATGTGTTGCACTATGCGCCAACTACCATGATGAAATTGGGTTACGCCATGGACGATGTGTTTTACGGAATCCAGGGAAACCACCTGAAAAAGTTTCAGCAAATGCTGAATCAGCTTACCCTGGAGGATGTCAACGCTGCTATCAAAAAGCATTTGCAATACCGGAATCTGAAGGTGGTTTTTGTTACCAACGATGCGGAAACCCTGAAAGACCGACTGATCAATAATCTTCCCAGTCCCATCAGGTACGACACGCCCAAACCGAAAGCAGTGTTAGCAGAAGATCACGAAATCGCCAACTATCCGCTGCATGTGAAAGCGGAACATGTAAAAATTCTGAAGCTGGATTCTTTGTTTGAATAAACCGGTTGACGGAAAAAACAAATCCCCTGTCATTTTTAGCCGGCAGGGGATTTTTTTGATGGTTCGGGAGATCGCCTGGTTTTTTTAACCACTCCCTTAAACCGCCCGGCTAATTTCCGGAACGATCCGTTAGCTTGTTCGCCACCGGAAAATGACCCTGACAATTCGTTGATCGCAAAACGGAATAAAAGCCCTGTGACAAACCTCTTGACAGGTTAAACCCGGTTTATTAAATTCCCGCTTGCTTTTTTCAACCGGGCAAGTTTTGGCGTGTTGGAGTATTGAGGTAGCGGGTATCGGATAAATCGGGAATGTCCTGTCCGGAGTTTCCCTGCTGATGTTCCCGGCGCCCGATCGAATACAATGATTATACTGTTCGCGAGAAATCACCGAAACGTAAAGAAGAAACTTTGAAGGAGGACATTTTTTGAAAAAGTATACAGGAGAACACATCCGCAACATTGGACTGGCTGCCCACGGAGGTGCCGGTAAAACCTCGTTGGTGGAAGCCATGCTTTACACCATGGGAGCGACCACCCGCATGGGCAAAATCGACCAGGGAAATACTGCCTCGGATTACAATGAAGATGAGATTGAACGGCAGATTTCTATCAACACCTCCCTGCTGCACGGGGAATGGGACAAACACAAGATCAACATCATCGATACTCCCGGGTATGCCGATTTCTTCGGTGATGTAGTGAGCGGGTTGTACGTGGTGGAAAATGTTTTTCTGCTGATTTCCGCCTCTTCAGGTATCGAAGTCGGCACCGAGCAAGCCTGGACGCAGGCAGAGAAATACCGGAAGCCGGTTTCATTTGTCATTAATAAATTGGACCACGAAAACATCGATTTTGACAGCAGTGTTCAGGAAATTCGGGATATTTTCGGAAAGCATGCCTGGCTGGCGCAGTTCCCGGTAGAAGTAGGACCAAATTTTTTCAAGATTATTGACGTGCTAAAAATGAAAATGTTTGTCTACCCGCAAGATGGCAGCGGCAAAGCCACCGTGGAAGCCATTCCCGGCGATTTGCAGGCTAAAGCCGAAGATTTGCGCAATAAATTAACCGAAGCGGTTGCCGAAAGCGACGACGAACTGCTGGAAAAATACTTCGAAGCCGGTGAATTGAGTGAAGTTGAATTCGCTGCAGGATTTAAAAAAGCTTTTATGAACCGGCAAATTTTTCCTGTTTTTTGTACCGCGGCTACCCGCAATGTCGGTGTCAGCAGGCTGCTGAATTTTACCACCGAAATGGTTCCTTCACCGGTGGAAATCCCGCCGACCTACAATTCGACCCAGGGAAATAATGAACGCATCGGGCAGATTTTCGATTTGTCCGGTAAGAACAAAGAAAACACCGATCAGCTCCACGCCGGCGATATCGGGGCGCTGGTAAAATTGAAAAGTACGCACACCGGCGATACCCTGACCGCCAAAGGAACCGATTTTAAACTACCGGAACTGGAATTTCCCGCTTCGTTGATGAGTTTTGCCGTGGAACCCAAATCCAAGGGAGACGAGGGAAAAATTTCCACCGGTTTCCAGTCACTTCACGAGGAAGACCCTACCTTCCTGGTGCAATTCGATCCGGAATTAAAGCAGACCATCATCTCCGGTCAGGGCGAACTTCACCTGGATATTAAAGTGAAGCGCCTGAAACAAAAATTCGGTGTGGAAGTGAACATGAAGGATCCCCGTATTCCGTACCGCGAAACCATTAAAAGCCCGGCAGACGCCAAGTACCGCCACAAAAAACAGAGCGGCGGTGCCGGACAATTTGCCGAGGTGTGGATGCGCATCGAACCCAAACCACGCGGTGAAGGCGTCGAGTTTACCAATTCGCTGGTCGGACAGAATGTCGACCGGGTTTACGTGCCCTCGGTAGAGAAAGGGGTGAACGCCGCCTGCGAAGAAGGCAT
>MVCZ01000209.1 GCA_002049825.1 Candidatus Zhuqueibacterota bacterium 4484_188 | reverse complement strand
GGGGAAAATTACAGTCTGCGAGCGCTCATTTCACCGGGCGCCTGGTATGTCTTTTTTTTATAGGCGGAAATTCGACAAATTTGCGGACTATTTTTTAGAAATTCCGGGATAGGCTTTTTCCAGGAGAGCGAGCAATTCCTCACTGATACTCGCAAATTCAATTCCGATTCGGTAATCATCTTCGGCAACCTTGTCTACATGTCGCACTTTGCCTTCAATGTCCACCACATCGTCTCCTACCGCAAGGTGGAGCAAAACCTTGGCATCCAACGGAAATCCCGCCCGGTCTTGCATTTGAATTCCAGTGCGGCTTAAGTCCCGACTTAAAGCCATACCGGATTGAACTACCTGATTCTTTTCATCCAGAATATCATACGCGATGAAGTGTTGGGCATCGATCCGCGATGATCTGCGTAAATTTTCCATAATTAATCCCCTGTGGATAACTCATTTTCTTCTAAAATTGTCCTCAGTTGAGGTGAGAGATAAATACGCTCCAGGTCCATCGTCCGTAACTGGTTTATTAACAAATCAATCTTATAATCCATCGAATGCCTGGTGTTCACATAAAAGAGCGCTTGACCATCCACCAGACAATATCCACCGGTAAAATTCCCGGCTTCCAACCTGACTTCAATCCCCAGTTTACGAATTGCTTCGCATAACTCATCGAAAAGAAGTTGCTGCTCGGTGGAAATCTTTTCCGGTCTCGTCCTTCGTTTTCTCTTTTTAAATGAACTCATCCATTCCATTCTTTTTAAGCTGTTCTACAATATCCTTTACATCCTGGCTGCGGGATTTTTTACAAATTAGAATTGCATCGCCGGTATCTACAAACACCAGGTTTTTTACTCCCACCATCGCCACCAGTTTTCCAGGTGCAAAAATATAGTTGTCGCGCGAATCAATAGTAAACAACTCCTGATATTCACCGGCATTTTTCAATTTATCTTTCGGGGAAATCTGGTGTACAACCTCCCAACTCCCCACATCGTTCCAGCCCATATCTGTCGGTATCATGTAGACATTTTTTGCTTTCTGCATTACACCGTAGTCAATTGAATTCCCGCGGATTCGACGATACACATCCTCTACTTTCGATTCAAAACCGGATTTACCCAATTCCGGTTTTATTTCCATCAATCCTTCGTACAATTCCGGCATCTTATCTTCAATTTCTTTTAATATGGTAGAGGCTTTCCAAATGAACATACCGCTGTTCCAGTAAAAATCGCCGCTTTTCAAAAAGCGTTCTGCGGTTTCCGGGTCCGGTTTCTCGGCAAACGTTTTTACCCGATAAATACTGTGCCCGTTGAAATCACTGATTTTGTCTCCCTGCTGAATATATCCATAACTAGTAGCCGCATAAGTGGGTGTAATTCCCAGCGTGAGCAATCCACCATGCTGGAATGCAAAAGAAGCCGCCTGCTGCACACACCGCTGAAACTCATTTACATTTTCAATGAGATGATCCGCAGGCAAAACGATCATTATGCCGTCTGCATCGAACTGCTATAATCTCCTTCTGCTCCAAATTGGTTACCACCATCACCCGCGATGGATCGACCAACCCTTCAATCCGGTGGTAGGTCGACTGAATCATGGTTTCATGATTGAATATATTTAAAACCTGTTTCGGGTTTTTCGTGCGGCTTCTTGGCCAAAAACGCGTGCCAACTCCACCCGCCATCAACACCGCAAAGGTTTTCATCTTATTTTCCTCCAGCATCATTCGTCTGTTTCAATACATCCTGGTATTCCTTGATCCGCTCTCGCACCAGGTAATTTTCGCCAAAAGATTCCTGCAGGGCTTTCAGGGTCGTCCGGGCTGAATCATAGTCTTTTACATTCATATACGTATCAACCAGGTTCACCAAAGCAACCACATAATCGGGACGCAAACGAATGGCTTTTTGGTAGTGAGCAATAGCTTTCTGGTAATCGCCCATTGCATCCAGAATAAAACCGGCATTATTGTGAGCCGGCGGGTAATCCGGGTTTTTATCCAGTGCTCTTCTGATACAATACACCGCGCTGTCCAGATTGCCGTAATAATAATAGGCAACTCCCAGGTTGTTCCAGGCGTCCACATAATTGGAATCAATCTGCAAAGCTTGCCGGTATTGTTTGATTTGCAGCTCCAGGCTGTCAATCTGGCTGGTCTTTTCCACCAGTTCGAAAGCCTGAATGGGTAATTTTCCGCTGACAATTTGTTCGGTTTTTTGCAGGTTCAACCGCGCCTGAGTGTAATTGGGATTTTCCTGTAACGATCTTTTAAAGTAGCCCAGCGCCGTCTGGTAATCACCCTTCAGAAAATACATGTATCCCAGGTTGTTCCATGCCTGGTGGTAGTGGGGGTTCAGTTTTACCGCCTGCAAGTAGGCAGCAATGGCGCTGTCCAGCTTACCGGTTTTATGAAAAGCCAAACCGACAAAATTGTGTACCTCTGCATCGTCAGGAATAAGTTTCAGCGCTTGCTTCCATTGATCGATCGCCCGGTCGTACTTTTTGGTCGTGTAATAATCGATGCCGTTGGAGACAAGATTCTCCGCCTTCACCTCCAGGGCTTCTTTGGTTTCCGGCTGTACCGCCGGTGTCGGCTTTTTCCCCTGGCGTGCACAACTCAGGACTAAAAGAAAGAGCAAAATCGAAATAAAGTATTCTCTCTTCATTTTCACACTCTGTTTTTTATAATTTAAATTATCCAATTAATGTTATCAAGTTACTTTTTTTGCCGGTCCTTCCAACCACAGTATTTTCTTCTTGCCATATTTCCCAACCCGCAGATGTCCGCCCCGTGCCCAAACTTCCACCGGCGATGCTGTTTCACCCCAATACCACACAGCGGCGACGGCGGCAAGCGCTCCGCTGCCACACGCCAGCGTTTCCCCTTCAACACCGCGCTCGTAGGTGCGTATTTTTATACCCGTATCTCCGGTTTCAATAAAATTCACATTGGTTCCCGCACTGCCAAACAGTTTGTGGTTTCGAAAATATTTTCCCCATTTCGCCACGTCGATTTTTTTGAGGGGAATGTTGGATTTCACCACCAAGTGGGGCACGCCCGCATCGATTAACAGCGCATTCGAAAAAATTCCCGGGAGCAGATTTTCCACCGGCGCATCCGTCTTGATTTGCGGTTTTTCCTCCCAAAACAGCCTCACCTGCTCCTTGCCGGTAATTTCGGCAAGGTATTTTTTGCCGGTAAAACTTATGGTAAACTTGCTGAAACCCGGGTGACGTAAGTGCATCAGGTAAACCGCGCACCTGGCGCCGTTTCCGCACATGGCAGCGGGTTTGCCGTCGGGATTAAAAAAAGCAACGTCAAATTCTCCATTGTGCCAGAACTGAATCAGTAACAGTCCATCCGCCCCGATTCCGAAATGCCGACGGCACAGATTCCGAAACAGTTCCGTTTCATCACCGCTAAAAAATTCCTGCCGGTTATCAATGAGGATAAAATCGTTACCGGCGCCGTGCATTTTGGTAAATGGAATGTGTGTTACCATTATTTTCCCTGAAAGTTAAAACGAAAATCAATTCCCTGGCGGGTCCAGCGCCGCCGTACCTGCACTGTGTCCGGGCGGAACAGAAACGGTTCGGCAAATTGCCACTCAACCGTTTGTCCTTTGTCCCAGCGCTGATTCCGGTTTCGGTCAATCACGGCGTGGAGCAGGTATTTTCCCGCCGGTAAATACTTCAGCAGGTACTCTCTGCCGGTTTCCGAAACCGTCTGGTACCGGTGGTCACCACGCAGGGAGCGGGCAAAAATAATTGCCTGCCGCCAGGTGGAATCGGGCACCCTGACCACACCGGAAATTTCTCCCAGATCTGCCCAATCGTAAGTGGTAAACTGCGACTGGAGTACAGTATCGGGAAACGGTTCGGCAAACACCGTCCCTAAGCTGTCAAGGTGAAGTTCAATAGTGTAAGTGGTGTTCTTTTTTAAAAGGGTGTCCGGTTTGAAAACCGGCTGGAACAGATTCCGAAACCCGGTAATTTTTGCCGACATAGTATCTTTGCCAGCTACCCCGACAAATTTTCCGGTTAAGGCGGAATCCGCAGGGAAATTACCCGCCAGGTCCGAAATCGTCCGCACGGTTATCAAAAACGATTGTTCCGCAGGGAGCGAATCGCACAGCACGGTCAGTACATCGCCTTTCGATTCATCGAAACTGATTGCCCGCGGCAAAATGGTTTTTGTCCCCGAGCTGTCCTGAATCTGCACCTGCAAGGTGCGGGAAAATCGCAGCGGCTCAGTAAAACGAATATCCACCCGCCGGCATGTCACCGCTTTCGCCGACCTGATTTGCGGCGGCAGCGTGTCTTCCTCAATCAGGTAAAAGTTCAAATTGGCAAAATCGGGGTGCACAGAATCCAGATGAACGTCCATGAAAGGAATCCCGATGCCATCGGAACCAACGCTGTACGTCCGGTCGAAATCCTTATCCTGTAAAGCGAATACACGGTAATTGCCCAGGGGAAGCCGGATGAAACGGAAAAAGCCGTCTTTCCCAATTTGCGTATAATACCTGGCGCGTTCCCGGAGAAGCGAATCCTGCCAGGCACCACCACTGCCGGGATAAGCATAACGCATTCCGGTGAAGATCTTTAATGTTTGTGCCCAGACTGAAAAGATAGGTCTGATCCGGTTCGAGGTTGGATTTAAAATAGAAGCGTACCCGCCGGTTACCTTTCCATTTTATTCTGAAACCATTTTCAATCTCGGGCACAATCCAGTAATTTCTGAGCAGGGATGTCTTTTGAATCTCGGGAGCCGGGAAACTCCTCAAAACCTGTGGAGGGGTTTTATCCGGCGGACCACCTGTGGGCGCTACTTTGTGAGCGCAGGTAAAAACCAGCAGAATTGTGCCGAACAATAAGCCTATTTTTCCGATTTGAACAAATTTCATTTTCGAACTCATGACAATGGAAGTCATTTGCTTCGCGTCATTTACTTCGTGTCATTTGCCTTCGGCGTCATTAGTCACTGGTCATTGGTCACTTATCCTGAGCGCCTGCCTGGCTTGCCACCGGCAGACAGGGAGCCGAAAGGTTGGTCATTTGTGCAGACATCCGACATCCTATATCCGATATCCGGTATCAGACATCCGTTGGCTGTTGCAATTAGCTCCGGAACTGATCTTCTACAAAATTTTTCAATTCTTCCAATGAAAACAAGTTTGGCACCAGGCAAAAAGGCGGGGTAACCCGCAGTTCGACCGTTGTGCGGTGAAGAGAGGAATCCCAGCGTGGGAAAAAGGAGAATGCTCCCTGCAGAGTAGGAATGCCCATTCCAATTTTCAGAATAAACCGTTCAAAAGGATTGCAAAAAGAAGTGCTTTTAGTTAAAAAAGCGATTCGACAGTACAAAAACGTCAGGATGAGAAACGGATCGAAAAAGCTCTGGTGGTTGGCTAATAAAACAAATGGAAAATTTCGGGGGAAATAATCTTCATTTTTCACCTTAACCCTGAGCATGAATTGAAAGAAGGTCTTCAGGAGCGAACGTAGCAGCCGGGCAAGCAGCCGCAAGCCGATAAATTGCCGGACGGTTTTCCCGCTGCTTACCGGAAGAAACGCTCCCGGCAAACGGGGTACCGTAAGGCGCAGCGCCGGCTGGAATTCAACTATCTTCTGCCCAACTTTTTGATACTGTTTCTGCAATATCTTCTGAAACAGAATCTCATACTTTAGCGGACTTTCCTGCAGGAAATGAATCTGGTAAAA
>MVCZ01000038.1 GCA_002049825.1 Candidatus Zhuqueibacterota bacterium 4484_188 | reverse complement strand
CTGGTCACCTTCCGGACCAGTGTGGCAACCGAGTTGAATATTTATGACATTGTCAATTTCCCAAATCCCTTCAGCCAGGACACCTATTTCACATTCCAGTTGGCTTTGCCGGTAAGTGTAAGTGACGCGCAGGTGTAAGTGACGCGCAGGTAAACATTTCCATTTACACAGTAACCGGCAGGAAAATTCAGGAAATTCAGGGAATCGCCCAAATGGGGTTCAATAAGATCTACTGGGATGGTCGCGACTGGGACGGCGACCTGATTGCCAACGGCGTTTACCTGTATAAAATCGTGGTTGATGACGGCACAACTTCCGTGGAGAAAACGGATAAATTGGCGGTTGTCCGGTAAGGCGGCATTCAGTCTCAGGTATGATAACCCGGGAGGTAGATCCCACGAGTTTGTATTTTGAAAATGGAGCTGATTTTCCGTCCGGGCAGATCGGGATTTCGCCAGACCTCCCCAAATTTTTACCAAATCAATTTTAACTCCTTAATTTTTTTTGTATAATTAATGTTTCTGTGGGGTGCATGGAATTGCCCTAAAATACAAAGCGTGCAAAACAGGTTCGCAATTCGGAAAAATTTTTCTGTTTGTTTTAAAACCAGAACAGGGGAAATGAAAACAGCAATTATCGCGCCAGTTAACACCCAAAGGGAATCGGAAAAGAACGAGATGATAGATATGCAGCTAAACAATGGATTGCGGGTGATTGTTGCCGAAGATCATACCACGCCAATCGTGGCAGTGGACATCTGGTATAAAGTGGGCTCGCGGGACGAAAAGCCTGGCAAGAGCGGCTTTGCCCATTTGTTTGAGCACATGATGTTCGAGGGTTCGGAAAATGTTGCCAAAAGCGAGCACATGAAAATAATCAACGATGTTGGCGGGATTGTAAACGGTTCCACCACCCAGGACCGCACTAATTACTGGGAGGTCGTCCCTGCGAACCAGTTGGAGTTAGTGTTGTGGCTGGAAGCGGATCGAATGCGCTCTCTGAATCTGACCATGGAAAATTTTGAGAATCAGCGGGACACGGTAAAGGAAGAACGCCGGATGCGCGTAGATAATCAGCCGTACATGCGGGTGCTCTACGAAATGAAAGACGAGGTTGCCTACACCAATTTCGCCTACCGTCATTCGGTAATTGGTTCCATGGAAGACCTGGACAATGCCAGCCTGGAAGATGTCCGCCGGTTCCACGACCTCTACTACCGCCCGAACAATGCGGTGATGAGCATTGTGGGTGATGTGGAAATTCCGCAAACGATTGATTTGGTAAAGAAATATTTTGAGGAGATTCCACCTGGACCACCGGTGCCGGTCGTTGATTTGAGTGAGCCGCCCCAGCAATCGGAAAAACGCACGCAATACCGCGACCCCTTCGCGCCGTTTACGGCTTATTTGTTTGCCTATCATATTCCCGATCGCCGGCACACCGATTACTATGCAATTGAGTTGCTGGAAAAAATTTTATTCGATGGCGAAAGTTCCCGGTTGTATCGTAAGCTGGTTGAAGAACAACAGTTGGTATTGCACCTTTTGGGTGGCAGCGATGGGAAATTCGGACCCTCTTTGTTCTTTGGATTTGTGCAAATCAGCCCGCAGGGAAACATTGCTGCAGTTGAGCAGACTGTCCGGGCGGAATTGGCTGACCTGACTGAAAACAGAATAACCGATAAGGAGTTGGAAAAGGCGAAAAATAAAATCAAGGCGGATTTTTATCTCAAACAAGAATCCGTGCGCGCCCGGGCGGACCAGTTTTGTATGTATGCAACTGTTTTTGATAAACCCGGCTTGTTGTATCAAGAATTAGACCGGTACTTAGCGGTAACTGCTGAGGAACTGCGTGAAGTCGCTACAAGGTACTTTACGCCGGATAATCGCACGGTAATCGAAATATTTCCCCGAAATGAACATTTCAGGAGCGGAGCGTAATCGGATGAATCATGATTTCCAAAATGCAAATATGTTCGGTTTCTCTGCCTTAAAAAAACCGCCGATTAAGGAGCGTCTTCCCCATTTTCGGATTCCGGAGGTGCGGGAACACACCTTACCAAACGGTCTTCACATACTGGTAATCGAACGACACACGCTTCCCAAGGTGAGTTTCCGCCTGGGGATAAATCTGGGAAGTAAATACGATCCGGCAGAGAAAAAAGGGTTATCGGAGTTGTTGTCCGCGAGCCTGAAAAAAGGGACTTCCCGAAGAGATTACCAGACAATTTCGGATACCATTGAATCGGTGGGCGGGGAACTGGACTCAGATGTCAATGAAGACGGTTTTTTTGTTTTCGGCGAGTTTTTTACCGATTACCTTGACCTTGGACTGGAACTGTTGAGCGAAATTAGTCTTTCACCGGTTTTCCCGGACCAGGAAGTTGAAAAGGAGCGGAGCAAGCTAATTGCCAATCTGGCGAACGAAAACAGCTCGCCGCAATTTTTAGCCCGCCGGCGAATGATCGAACTGCTGTTTCAACCGCATCCCTACGGATGTTACAAAACGGAGCAGTCTTTACACAACATCAGCCGCTTGGACTTGCAGGATTTTCACCGGCGATATTTTGTCCCGCACAATTCCTTTCTTGTTTTCGCCGGCGATATAAAATTAGAAGAAGCAGTGCGGAAAACCGAAAAATATTTCGGAGAGTGGAAGGGGGGACCGGTAGACCGCCCCGAATTTAAACTGCCCGGTGTGGCGGATCAACCGGTGGTGAACGTTGTCGACCGCCCCGGTTCCGAGCAGGTAAACCTGCTGCTGGGGAACCGGCTTTTTGCCCGGAACCATCCCGATTACCACCGCATGTTGGTGATGAATAAAATCCTGGGTGGCGGTGGAAGCGGTCGTTTATTCCTCTATTTGCGCGAGGAAAAAGGCTACACCTACGGCGCCTATAGTTCATTGAATGCTTTGAAAGAGACCGGTGCCTGGCTGGCAAATGCCGAGGTTCGACCCGAAGTCACCATCGACGCACTGAAAGCATTTTTTGAAAAATTTCAGGAAATAAAAACGGAACCGGTTTCGTCGGCTGAATTAAAAAATGCCAAACGATACCTGGTTGGCAGTTTCCCGTTAAAGAATGAAACCCCGGCTTCGATTGCTTCGCTGCTATTGCAGCAAAAACTGTACGGATTGCCAAAAGATTACTGGCAAAAGTACGCTCATCTGGTTGATGAAGTCAGCAGTGCCGAAGTCCGGCAGGTTGCCGAGAAATATATCCGGGAGCAGCAAATGGCGGTAGTAGTGGTCGGTGACGCGAAGCGCCTTGCCGGTCAGTTGGAAAAATTTGGTCAAGTTGAAGTGTATGATGTTCAGAACCGACCGGTGCGATAGCTGTGCCGGTAATCTTCCGGCAATCTGTGACTTTATTGCCGAAACAACTATGGAATCGATAACGGAAGACAGATGAAGACAAAGATAAAAATTTTTTCCGGGGTCAGAAATTTCCCAACAACCGGTCTGTTCATCATCTTTATTGCGATTTTTCTTTCGAGCAAAAAAGCATCCTGCGCCCTGAATCCGGTGCAGGAGCCGCTACGGGGGAAAATAAACCGGGGAATCGAGTTAACCATAAACAACCGTTTTGATGAGGCGGTTGACCTGTATCGGAAATTGATTGAAAAATATCCCCGGCAACCGATCGGTTATTTTTACACCGCCGCCACCCTGCAGGCTAAAATGTTGGATGCGGAAGATTATTCGGAGCAGGCTGAATTCTATCGCTTATCAGATTTGGCAATTCACTATGCCGAGGAACTTCAGAGGAGGGGCGATGCTACCGGCTGGACAGTGTTTTATGAAGGAAGCGCGTATTTATACCGCAGTTTTATGGATTCCAAAAAAGGCAAATGGTTTGCCGCTTACAAGGATGCTAAAAGAGGTGTGGGACGTCTGGAGAAAGCTGTGGCGTTGGATTCTTCCCTTTATGATGCCTACCTGGGTTTAGGCAGTTTTAAATATTGGAAGAGCGCCAAAGCCGATTTTTTACTCTGGTTACCATTCATCAGCGATGAGCGAAAAACCGGTATTGAAATGATTCGCCAGTCCATTGCAAAAGGCATCTTTACCTATTGGATTGCCCGGGATCAGTTAAGCTGGGTGTTAATGGATGCCGGGAACTACCGGGAAGCCATGCAGATTGCCCGGGAAAATAGCGAAGCTTACCCGGTAAGCCGCTTCTTTAAATGGACGCTGGTCGAAGCCGCCTACCGCAATCACGACCTTGAGGTTTGCTACCAGTTGTACCAGAACCTTTTACAAGGCGTTCGAACGATCCCCGATAATAACCACCTTAATGAACTGGAATGCCTGGTACGTTTAGCCGAGATAGACCTGGAAAGGCAGCAATGGCAGCAGGCACACCGTTATTCCGATCAAGCCCTGCGCCTGCGGTTGGCAAAAGAGATCCGAAAGCGGGCGAAAGGGAAACTAAAACGGGCGATGAAAGTTCGCGGGCAGGCGGAAAAAGCCCTGCGCCAACAGCGATAAAGGTTGTGGGATATAACGGGGCGATGAAGCGGCTGCCTTAATATTCAAATTAAACATACTCTCATCATCCACTACTCCTTCACCCCCGTCAATCCGGTTTTCGGAAAGGCTGCCGGGTATTCTTTCTTTTCCTTGT
Source organism: Candidatus Zhuqueibacterota bacterium 4484_188 (assembly GCA_002049825.1). Taxonomy (GTDB): domain Bacteria; phylum Calditrichota; class Calditrichia; order RBG-13-44-9; family RBG-13-44-9; genus 4484-188. Next base: position 1,469 of record MVCZ01000038.1, on the reverse strand, counting down.
CTTGAAGAATTCTCCATAAAGTTTTTCCTTAAAATGCCGAATAATACCAAGCTGGATTAAAGTCCGAATTGAACCATTATCTCGCAAAATTACGAAATCAAATTCTGTTGTATTGATTTTTATAATTGGTTATATTTTCAAAAAGCTGAATTCTCATGGCAGATATTGGTCTGAATCAAAATATTACAATCAAGGATCGAAATTTTCATATTCAAACAGCTACGAACCTTGAGGAGGGTTTCATTCGGACTGAGGTCTTTGACCAGGGACGTCTGCTTTATGCCGAACACCATAAATATGAGCGGCGAGATTCTACTGAGGAAAGTGGTGCAGAGCTTCGTTTGCGCCGGATAGTTGACCAGTTTCACCAAAACGCCATTTCCAGTCTGGAAACCCTTTTTGAACTTTCCGATATGATTGTTGAACAAAAGCACTTCCTTTCTCATCAGCGATTAGGTGCCATTTTTCTGTCGCTTCATCTGTTCGACAAAGCCGAAGAGAATTTGCTGAAAGCCATCGATCTCAATGCCGACTCTAACAGCAGCTACGTGATTCTGAGCAAATGTTACTATTTACAAAAACGCTACCATCAGGCGGCACAAACTCTGGAACCGTTAATCCGCGAGCGTGTGCCTTATCCCGATTTATATAATCTGTATGGTTTGATTTTACTGGAACAGAAAAATTATACTCAGGCACTTAACCATTTCCGTCATGCCATAAAACTCAATCCATCCTACAAGGAAGCGTTTTACAATTTGGCAGCCGCAATTCTGCAACGAATTGGTTTTTTACGAATGCAAAATAAAAGGGACGAAATTCGTAAAAACCTGGAATTTTTTGTGATCGTTCTGCAAAAGATCAGGAAAATTGGTACTAAACGAGATGCATTACTTGTAGAACAAGTTAAACAGGCGCTTGCAGCGAGAAAATTTGGGAGAGTGCAATCGTTAATGCACGATTACCGGAACCAACAATTCAATTACTCCATGTCTCCTGCAGTGGTCGGGTATGAATTTTACATGTGGCTGCGTTATTTACCTGGCCGGCTGGATTACGAGACGCTAAGATATTTTGATGAAAAAATTTCCCGTTCCTTAAACGAAAATACCGATTATCCCGACATGTGGAATTACCTGGCGCTGATCCATCTCATGCTTTGCCGAGATTACTTTCTGAAAGGATTGGATAATTTTAAGGAAGCGACCAAAATAAATCCCCGCTTTACAAAAGCTCGTAAAAACCTGAGATTAGTTGAGAACGACGGAAGGGAATTCCTGTCGTTAATCAAAGCCATCTTGCGAGATTGATGTGAATAAAAACCGGAAAATAACTTTGTCACTGTGACTCTAATCACACGAATCACTCTCTTTCTCAGATAATTTGCTTATGATAGAACGGAGGAAAAGTCCCATGAAATTGCAGTACCTCATATATGTTGTTTTTTTCTCTCTGGTTGTCCAACTTTT
>MVCZ01000037.1 GCA_002049825.1 Candidatus Zhuqueibacterota bacterium 4484_188 | reverse complement strand
GCCCAGGACATCAACCTGACAGGCGGCTACCGGCGTGTAGTAACCATTACCCATATTACCAACTGGGGAAGTTGTTGTTAGTCTGTTTCTTTTGAATAGTATGACTAACGTCAGGAGTTGTTTTCATTGCCGGGACGGATAAATGCTAAAATGCCCCGGCAGTAAAGAGGCGTTTGGGAAAATGAATCGGAAAATGCATAAAATTGGAAATAGCGAACATGGATATTCCATGCTCGAGTTGATCGTGGTCATTTCTGTGTTTGGCATAATCGCCGGTCTGGCGATTGGAATTATTTCCCTAAACGGACAAACCATCCAACGGGTTTACAGCAAATCGCTGGGGCGATCGGAACTGCGAAAAACATTGAAAATTATGCGGGTTGATTTCCAGAAGCTCAGCAGCGACAGTTTGCTGCATACCGATTCTACCCAAATTGCTTTTTATGACCTCAACAACAACTATATAAATTATCACATGGTTGGCTCGTTGTTGTTGCGAAACAGCCAGGTGCTTTTGCGGAATGTTCAGGAGACTCCGTTTACCTACCGGGATGCCGATTATGCGGTTATTCAAACGGGAAGTACACCGGTTGCTTATGTTCAGGTAAATTTAGTCGTGAATATAAATGGACAGGTTCAAAGAATTTCGGATGTATTTTATGTTCGCAATTGATCTCAAAAGTGAAAAGGGCGGGGCTTTATTTGCCAGTGTGTTTTTTCTTATTCTGCTGGGGATGATGGGAATAAGCCTGATTACAATAACCCTTTCCGATCAGAAAATGAATACTATTGAAGGAAAAGAGCGCCAGGCATTTTATGCTACACAGGCAGGTATTGAATACGGCATGCGCAGGGTGTTTGAAACCAATCCGTCAAGTTTTGGGCTACCATTATGCCCATTTTCGATTTGGATGAGCTGCGGGATATGTCAAAACCCAATGGTTACCATGACGGGGATTTTACCGTGTCTTCGGTATTTAATTTTCCGCCAAACCATCTCGCTTTTGTCGAAGGAAATTTAACCTTTGCACACTGGAATTGGTTTGGCTGGGGAAATTTTGTAGCCATGGGTAATGTGAACATAAAAAGCGCCTGGCTGCCGCTTTCCACAACGTTTGGAACGGTGTACCAACCGGTTGTCGGGAAAACATTGGTCGGTCAAAAATCGTTTTTCAGAAGGAGTTTTATTGGTGGCATCATTACCAACGGAGACATTATTGGCAGCAGCAACGGGGCTCATTTTCCTTACTGGGGGAAGTTAACTGTGTTTCATCACCGCAATACCATTGTAAACTTTATGCAGTTATCGTTAAACGGTGGTCCCTTGTTGATAGACCGAAGTCGCTGGACGAATCTGAATTAACATTGAAAGGAATCTAGCACTACCACCGAGCAGCAGGAACGGGAAGATTCGGTTATCCGTGATGGTTTCTATGCTCCCCTTCCGCTTTTGAAAAAAATAGAAGCAAAGAATTGCCTTTCAATAGATGTTGGCACCGACCAGATTGAATATCTGCTTTCCCGCCAAGCCCGGAATTGTATGCAGGTGCGGAAATGGGAAATTATTAAGCTGGATAATGAAGAGGGCGACCGTTACCTTTCAATTGAACTGGCTTTAAAATATATAAAATCGAAAATCTACCGCCCGGGTACACTGGTCAAGGTAAGTTTCTTTTCGCCGGACATTAACATACGGCAGGTTGTGGTACCCAAGTTAAAGCAGGCAGATTTAGAAAATTCAATTCTCTATAAGAATAAAACCGAGCTTACCAATTTCACCGAGGATGCGGTTTGGAAATACGAGGTACTGGAAACCTTCAAAGAAAACAATCTGGAAAAGGTACGTTTGCTGGTAACGGTCATTCCGGCGGATGTTATTGATATTTATCTCTCCATTTTTAAACGGTCAGGATTAAAACCGGATTCGCTGATTCCACGGCCCTTCGCTTATATTTCTGCCTATCGGAAAATGCTGAAGGATTATTCCAATGACGTGGTAATCGACATTAATACAGATACTACCCAGGTCTGTTTCTTTGTGAACGGCAAATTAATGTATATCCGGAATTTTGCCATTGGGGCAAATAATCTGGAAAAAACCCTGAGCAGGAGCGGAAACGGTGAAAGCGATGATTCGGTTATTGCGCTGAAACCGCATGACGAGGAACAACAATCTGAAGAGACTTCGGAAAGTAACATCCGGGAGCGGTTGTTTAAAAAGATTGAAATTTTAAAATCGAAACGCAACCCGTTGCTGCAGGTGCTGCTTGGTGAAATTTTGCGCTCAATCGAATTTTTCCAAGATGGCAGGGAAAAATATCCCATTCAGAATGTGTACCTGACCGGAGCGGGTTTAAAAATAGATGCGGTTTTTCCATACCTGAAGAACCATTTGAATTATCCTGTTTACCGGTTAAGTCCGAGGTTTATGCCCGAAGAGATCATGGTTTCGCAGTTTGTCGAATATTTTGCGGCGTTGGGAGCCGGGCTCTATCAGGAAAAAAAGATGAATATGGTTTCTTCGGAATTTAAAATCAACGAACTGTTTAAGAAATTGAGCGTACTGTTGGTTGCATTCTTTTTTCTCCTTGTTCCGCTTGTGGGCTACCAGACACACTTAAAAAATACTCAGGTGTCGAATTTGCATCAGCAGTATGATCTGTTAGAAAAGCAGTATGATATGTTAAATCCGACCGAAAGAATTTATGAACAAATCAACCGGCAGATTAAACAAATTGAGGCAAGGAAAAAACTGTTGGTGTCGCCGGTAAAGTCGACACCGGAGTTGCTTCGGGTCATGAAGTTCTTCAGTAACGAGGTACCGCCGGAAATCCGTCTCACCTCGCTGCGGTTTAATCTGGTAACAACCGGGAAACAACAAAAAAACAATAAGAAGAAAGCCACCTCCCCGGAAAACAATTATAAATACCGGATCAGCATGATTGGGCAGGTAGTGGATGATTATTTCAAGGCGGACGTCCAATTGATCAATTTTTTAAACAAGCTGAATGATCTCAAGTTTTTTAAAAGTATTTCGTTGGTAAAAAAGCGGAAACAAGCCGAGAATAAACTATTTGAATTCGAACTGGAAGCGTTTTTATAGGAGCATAAATGGGCGCACTGAAATTTTTTTTTATTATTGTCTTTTTGATTCTTGTCATAACAGCAGCTTGGTATTTTGTACTCTACCGTCCCATTCAGATGGAAGAAGAGAAGGTGAAAGCTCAGATTGAAACAATAACTGAAAAGTTAAAAGATGCCCAGTTTGCCCAGCGAGATCTGAGGGCAATTGATCAAAGATTGGCAGAATCGAAAACGGAACTGGAAGAAATCAAAGCGCATATTGTGGACCGGGATAATCTGGCGCAGGTAATGGAACGCCTGCAGCAAGTGTCGGAAAAATTCGACCTGGAGTTCGAAGATTTTTCGCCGGTTCTGGAGTCGTATTTCCAGGCGGCTGGTAACAACCGCATTAAACCGATTCCCATTGTTGTTACCGTGAAAGGACGTTATCTGAATATCGGTAAATTTATTGAATATTGGCAAAAACTCGATTTTTATCTGAAAGAACAGGAAGCAATCATCGAAAAGCTCAATCCCAAAAGCAATGAATTAACTGCCAATATAACCTGCATTTTGTATACCTGGAACAAATAGGGGAGAGGGATGTCGCAATTATCCAAGGGACAAAAAAGATTACTCGTGGTTCTGCTGATCATTGCCGCCTATGCTGTTTTTGATGTGGCTAAAAATTGGGATACTTATATGGGATTTTACTCGGGCAAAGGCAAAAAAGAAATTCTGGTAAAAAAACCGGTGAAAGAAAAACTAAATGCCAGAAAACAAACAAATAGTGTCCGGGTTTATGAAAAAGGTTGGAAGGCAGATCCTTTTTTTGTAACGGTGCAGCAGAAGAAAACAAAGCGGCGGAAGCGCTCCCGCACTTCACTCATTTTAAAGGCAATCAGTTATGCCGGTGACAATTCCGTAGCCATGATTAATAACCGGATTGTCTCGGTGGGAGACGTGGTAGGCGGGTTTAAGGTGTTGAAGATAAACCAGCAGAATGTCATCCTTGGGAATGGAGTAGTCTCCAAGGTACTGTCGCTGAAATAAGGTAAAGGAGCTCTGGTATGGTAAAGTTTTGGACGGTGGTTTGCCTGGTGCTGATATTTATCACCCAGGGAATATCGCAGGATAATTTGGCGGATAAGCTCGATAAAAGAATCAGCACAAATTTTCAAAACACATCTATTGCCAATGTTTTGCGGATTTTAGCATCACAGAATAAACTGAACCTGGTAGTCGGGGACGGGGTTAAGGGGAAGGTTACCGTTCAATTGTCCGATGTTTCCCTGAGGGACGCGCTGAATATGATATTGAAATCCCACGGGTTTCATTATCTGGTTCAGAATGATATCGTACTGGTAAAACCATTCGGCGAAACGGTAAACGGTGAGCAGGTTACCAAAATCATCAAGCTGAAATACCTGGATGGTATGGACTTAAAATCCACTCTGCAACCACTTCTGTCTACCAAAGGGAAAATTGAAGCATTATTGTCACAGAAAGAGCAGGATGAATTCAAGCGCCGATCCGATATTCTGGTGGTAACCGATGTCTGGGAGAATGTGCAAACCATTGAACAGAGCGTGGCGGAAATGGATATTGAGCCCAAACAACTGCAGATTGAAGTGAAATTAGTGGAAACACTCCTGGGCAGCAACCGGCGGGTAGGATTCAACTGGCCGAAAAAAATAGGGACTTCGGTGATGGGCGGCGAGGTGACCGCACCGATTACCAAATCTCAGGGCGGACAACAGCAGCAGCAAAAAATTCTGGCAGCCTGGTACCAGTTTCCCGAGATTAGCGATCAGCTTACCCTGGGTGTGTTAACGATTGATGAACTGAAAGCCAGCCTGGAACTGCTTGCACAGGATAATAACAGCCGACTGATTTCGAATCCTAAAATTTTGACCCTGAACAACAAGAAAGCAATTATCGATGTAGGTACATCGATCCCGGTGCCGGAGGTTTCCCGGGGTATCTCCGGCGATTTGATTTCTTACAAGGAAAAACAGGTGAGCATGTACCTGGAAGTGATTCCGCGGGTGAATGAAAACAACATCATTACGCTTATTGTCCATCCGCGCCTGGAAGAAATTATCGGGTATACCGGCTCATCCGATTTCCCCCAGCCGATTACCTCCAAACGCGAAATAACCACCCAGGTGAGTGTCCGGGAAGGTGAAAGCATCGCCATCGGTGGTTTGCTGAAAGAAACTGAAAACAAGGTTGTGGAAAAACTGTGGCTGTTAGGCGATATCCCGTTGTTGGGCTATCTTTTTCGCCACAGCACCAAGAAAAAAGAAAAAACAGACCTGCTGATATTTATTACACCGAAAATTGTGAAAAATACCGGGACAGTGAAACGCAAATGACCAAGAATATAATACGTGAAATATTAAAGTTTGCCGTCACCCAGAACGCTTCGGATGTGCACTTCAGCAGCGGGAAACAACCCATGTTGCGGATTAAGGGTGAGTTTAAGAAAGTGGACATGCCGCCGATTCAGAACGAGATTTTGCGGGAAGAGTTGATGCGTTTTCTGAATGATGATCAGAGGCGCAGTTTCAATGAGTTTCACGAAGTTGACCTGGCGCATTCCATTGAAAACACCGCCCGCTTCAGAATTAATATTTATGAGCACAATACCGGAATTGCCGGCGCCTTTCGTATTTTCCCGGAGGATATTCGTTCCATCGATGAACTGATACTGCCGAAGGTAGTCAAGAATTTCACCGAACACCGGAAGGGACTGGTTCTGGTAACCGGGCCCACCGGCAGCGGAAAATCGACCACGCTGGCGGCTATGATCCATGAGATCAACATCACGCGCCGTAACCACATTATTACCATCGAGGACCCGATTGAATATATTCATCAATCGAAAAACTGTTTGATTCATCAGCGGGAAATCGATAATCACACCCACAGTTTCGAGAGCGCTTTGCGACACTGCCTGCGGGAAGATCCTGATGTGATTTTAGTAGGCGAGATGCGTGATATCCAAACTATTACCCTGGCGCTGCACGCTGCCGAAACCGGGCACCTGGTGCTCTCTACCCTGCACACCAACACCGCCTCGGATTCGGTCGACCGGATTGTGGATGTGTTTCCGGCAGAGCGGCAGCAGCAGATACGGGTGATGCTGGCAAATACGCTGGTGGGAATCCTGGCGCAGCGGCTGGTTCCTATGGCGTTTAAAAACGACCGGGTGGCGCTGCTGGAAATCCTGGTCGTAAATGCAGCGGTGCAAAACCTGATTCGTGAGGGGAAATCCTATCAAATCCCCACCGCCATTCAGACCGGCGCCGACATTGGAATGCAAACCTTTGCACGGTCGTTTGATAAATTGCAGAAAAACAATTTGATTTCACCGACACTTAAATTATCTGATTTTGTGTAAATCGTAAGGAGGGGTTGTGAGAACCGTTTCTTTTCTGTTTCTACTGATTATCATTGCCTGGTTTTTTACCTGCTCGGACAGTACCGGAAATAATAAAAATCTGGCGACACTGACCGGCGCGGTTTACGGGATTGAGTTAAATAACCAGTTAGTGCCGATTGAAGGCGCGCTGGTAAATGTAGAAAATTATTTTTCCCAGGCGACCTCCAACACCAGCGGTGTGTACCAATTGCAGGTTGAACTGAGTTCGGACAATGCCACTAACCTCAAGGTGGTGGCTACCAAAGCGGGTTACATACAGGCTTCGGCTACCGTGGCGGTTAAAAAGGGAGAAACCGTCCAGGTTCCTGACCTGACCCTGCAAAAGATGGTAAACGACACCACCGGAACAGACACCACCGGGCAGGATACCTCGCGCGTTTCCGGCGATGCGGCGCATATCGAAGTGTTTGGTGCCCATGAGCAGCACATTTACGTGTTAGGCTCCGGCTTGCCCGAAACGGCACTGTTGCGATTTGTGGTGCGCGATGCCAACGGGGTCCCCGTGGATAAGAACCATCGGGTACTGGTGGAATTCAGTGTGTTGAACGGTCCCGGCGGCGGTGAGTTTGTCGACCCGGATACCATGACCACACAAGGAGGTTTGGTGTATACACTTTAACCTGGCTGCCGATCGGTTGAACATAGCCGGTCTTAAATTCTCGGGAATTATCGACTACATTACCGCTTTTGTGGGAGACAAATACAGCAACCCGGTTGCCCCCGGCACCGTAGTTTATTTTTCCAGCGATTACTGTATTGTGGATGGAAGCGCACAGACCGATGAAATGGGACGCGCCACGGTGCGGTTCATGAGCACCGCTCCTTTGCCGCCATCGCCGCAGGACAGCGCTTTTGCCCACATTACCGGTTGGACTTACAGCGATTTGTTGCAGGAAAACAGTATTAAGACACGTGCGCGCGTTTTGTTAACCGACCAAACCGCACCGATCATGGTATCGCCAACATCGTTTTCGTACACCAACCAAAATGTTCCGGTGAATTTTACCTACACGGTGCAGGATGTTTGGGGTCGACCGCTGGTGGCGGACAGTAAAATCAAAGTTTCGGCGACCGACGGCGATGTGTACGGCGATACGGATATCACTACCCAGGATACCCAGGCGAGCGGACCTGGCTTAACTCAGTTCAGTTTCACCTGGTGTATATTAATATAAAAGTAACTACCCCGGCGAACGGTAACGGCTACCAATCGGTTGATATTTTGGGCAACAAACAATAGACGAACACACTCACCCCAAAAAGTCCTACCTCTGCTTCCAGAAGCCCCGGAGATTTCTTCGGGGCTTCTTCTTTGGAGGGCGGTGAGAGAATGGAGTGTTGGTATATTTGAGTAATGGAGTAATGGAATGTTGGAGTATTGCCTGCCTGCCGATGCAGTTAGGCAGGGAATGATGGAATAATTTGGGTCTTCATAATTTTATATATCGGATTTTGCCCGAAGGTTAAAAATTCGGAATAAAAAAAGACTAAGAGTCCATCTTTGTTTTTTTACGTGCGAAAACAGAAAATTAAATATTACTGCTACACGCTTGCCGGAATTGCTGCAACATATTTCTGCAGCAAATAGCCGCGCATCCGGAAGAAATATCCCGAATCATTTCCTCGGATTGCACATGATTTAACTCGAGGGTTCTTTTGATGAAAGAAACTACTCGTCCGAAATAAAGCGCTTTCATGGCTTCGATCAGTTCGGGATTACGACTACTTTGTTCATAGCTATACAACAGGTCGTAAACGATTTTTGCCCACAGGTTGGTGCCGATATTTATTTTTCCCGAATCGAACATCACCGATACCTTACTGAAAATCTCCGGCGTCAATGATGACTGTAGTGTTTTACGGTGCAGGGTAAATTCCTTAATGGCGGTGCTCTTGGTGCTTTTATAATCCACACTCAGGTTTTGCGGATCGTCCAGGATATTTCTGCCAAAGAGCGGTAGTTTTCTGATTGATAAGCGGCTGTTCCATTGCCATTTGTTATCCAGCAGGGTGTTGAACAGGGTGCCGACCACGCTCATGTTTTGCGGATCGTCCAGGATATTTCTGCCAAAGAGCGGTAATTTTCTGATTGATAAGCGGCTGTTCCATTGCCATTTGTTATCCAGCAGAGTGTTGAACAGGGTGCCGATAACCTGGGTAAACATGGGACCTAATTTCGGAGCGCTGGGTTTATGAATCTTCGCCCCCAATCCCACCTGTCCTATCTGAAAACCGCCGGTAATAGCGTGCAGGGTCATGAAAATATCTACGCCGTATTGCCGAGTGGTTTCCTGCCAGTTCTGCGAAAGATAATGGTTGCCCAATTTTCCCGACAGGGCAAAATCTCCGCCAATGGGTTGGCGAATGTCTTTACCGAGCAAACCGTAAATAAGCGGATAGCAGATATTGTTGGTAATCGTGCCATCGTATTCATTACGCGAGTAAAGCGGTGTGATGAAGTCGAATCCCTCCTTTAAAATTGGACTGCCTAAGTCACGAATCCATTCCGGGGTAATGCTGCGTAAATCCGCATCGACCACCACCACCGCTTTTGCCTGCAATTGGGCGGATTTGCGGAACAAGTTGTAGAAATTGTT